>JADQBO010000076.1 GCA_016278585.1 Desulfosporosinus sp. | reverse complement strand
GTATTACGCGACCCTCGCCAGGATGAGTACTTAAGAACCGTCTCTCGTTCACCAGTATAGTAAAGTAGCCTTATAAGCTACAATAGACCTTGAAAGCGTCCTACCAAAGAACGGTAGTAGCGATAGATCGAAAAAAGGAGTGCGTGAAAAAATGGCAGAGAACAAAAAAGTTGAAATGGCAACAGCCTATGATTCCAGCTCAGTAGAAGGAAAATGGTATCAGTATTGGGAGGATAATGGCTTTTTCCATGAAGAAGTGGACAAAGACAAAGAGTCGTTTAGTATTGTGATGCCTCCCCCGAACGTTACAGGTGCACTTCACCTGGGGCATGCCATGGATAGTACGATTCAAGATATTTTGACACGTTTTAAGCGGATGCAGGGATTTAACACTCTCTGGGTTCCGGGAACGGATCATGCTGGAATCGCAACCCAAGCTAAAGTAGAAGAGCAGTTAGCGAAGGAAGGGACAAGTCGTCACGAACTGGGAAGAGAGAAGTTTTTAGAACGGGTCTGGGATTGGAAAAGGCAGTATGGTGGACGAATTACCCAGCAGTTACGTCGACTAGGCGCTTCTTGTGACTGGGAACGTGAACGGTTTACCATGGATGAAGGATGTTCCCGCTCGGTTCGTGAGGCTTTCGTTGACCTTTATCAGAAAGGGTTAATTTATCGGGGGAATTACATCGTCAATTGGTGCCCTAAATGTCATACCACGATTTCGGATATTGAAGTCGAACACAGTGATCGGGATGGAAATTTGTATCATCTGCGTTACCCGGTAAAAGACAGCGACCAATCTCTAGTAGTGGCCACAACCCGACCAGAAACCATGCTCGGTGACACAGCTGTAGCAGTTCACCCAGGGGATGAGCGGTATCGTAATTTAATCGGAAAAACCTTGATCCTACCTCTTATGAATCGTGAGATTCCCATTATCGCCGATGAGTATGTCGATCGAGAGTTTGGAACGGGTGCGGTGAAAATCACTCCAGCCCATGATCCCAACGACTTTGAAATTGGACTTCGCCATAAGTTGCCTCAGATTATCGTCTTAGACAAAGAAGCTAAGATGAACGAAAACGCAGGACAATACCAGGGCCTGGACCGTTTTGAGGCCCGTAAAGCGATTGTGGAAGATTTAAAAGCTGCCGGAGTTCTGGTGGAAATCGATCCCCACTCCCATGCAGTAGGGGAGTGCTACCGTTGCTCCACCATTATTGAACCCTTGGTTAGTAAACAATGGTTTGTAAAAATGGAACCCTTAGCAATACCTGCGATTGACGTCGTGCGGGATGGTCGTTTAGAATTTGTCCCCAATCGCTTTGATAGAGTCTATCTTAATTGGATGGAAAACATCCGCGACTGGTGTATTTCTCGACAATTATGGTGGGGTCACCGTATCCCTGTTTGGTATTGCGATCAGTGCGGTGCTGAAATCTGTACAAAGGACAAGCCGTCAAGTTGCCCGACCTGTGGAGCGGACCAGCTGACCCAAGATCCTGACGTCTTAGATACGTGGTTTTCCTCCGGACTTTGGCCTTTCTCCACCTTGGGCTGGCCAGAAAAAACCCCCGAACTTGAACAGTTTTATCCAACTTCCGTGTTAGTCACCGGAAGGGATATCATTTTCTTCTGGGTTGCCCGTATGATCTTTATGGCTATGGAATTTAAGAACGAAGTACCGTTCCCTAAAGTCATGATTCATGGACTTGTACTGGATGCTCAAGGGCGAAAAATGAGTAAATCCTTAGGTAACGGTGTTGACCCAATTGAAGTGATTGAGCAGTACGGAGCAGACACCTTGCGTTTCATGCTAATTACGGGTAATACCCCGGGCAATGACCTGCGCTTTCACCCAGAGCGTCTTGAAGCAACCAGGAATTTTTCTAATAAGATTTGGAATGCTTCTCGTTATGTACTTTTAAATTTAGAAGACTACGAGGAAGGACCTCGGGGAGAACTCGCCCTGGCCGATCGTTGGATTCTAACTCGCTATGCCTCCACGGTGGAGAATGTCACAGAGGCTCTAGAAACCTTTGATCTGGGAGAAGCCGGCCGATTACTCTATGAGTTTATCTGGAATGAGTTTTGTGATTGGTATATTGAACTCACGAAGCCACGACTCTATAACAAGGAAGATGTTTTAGCTAGGCATACAGCCCAATCTGTGCTCCTTGAAGTACTCGAAGGAACCCTGCGCCTCTTGCATCCCTTTATGCCCTTCTTAACCGAAGAGATATGGCAGAACTTCCCCGTGCAAGGGGAAAGCATTATGATGCAGCCATGGCCTGAAATACCAGCCTACAGAGATGCAGTAGCTGAAGGGAATATGACCCTGCTTATGGACTCTGTCAAAGCAATCCGTAATATTCGGGCGGAGATGAAGGTATCACCTGGGCAGAAAGTGGAGATTATCATGCTTGCCTCAGATGAGAACCAACGTGCGGTGCTCGAAACCGGTAAGGCCGACATTTTGAAACTGGCTGGAGGAGCGAGCGTAGAATTATTTGAAACCCTAGCCGAGAAACCCTCTCAATCGGCCAGTGCAGTATTGGAAGGGGTAGAAATTTATCTTCCTTTAAAAGGGTTGATGGATCTTGATAAGGAAGTCACCCGTTTAGAAAAGGAGATTACCTTAGCCACTCAGGATCAGCAAGTCTTGGAAACAAAATTAAATAACCCTGGATTCACAAACAAAGCACCAGCAGCAGTTGTAGCCAAAGAACGAGAACGACTGGAAGGAATCTTAGCGCGCAAAGTGACGTTGCAAGAACGCTTACAGGAATTAAAACAAAGCTAAAGGGTTTAAGTAGGATTTAGGGTATGTGTGTTAAGGGACGGGTGTAACCGGGCGGCCCGGGGGTGCAGGGTGTGTAACGGGGCGTTACACACC
>JADQBO010000263.1 GCA_016278585.1 Desulfosporosinus sp. | reverse complement strand
CAGCTGAATATAGTGCTTTCAGTCCTTGAAAAAATCCAAAGCTCGTTTAACGGTGCCCAGTCAGGCCAAAGGAGGGTTTCCCTCGCCGACTTGATAGTTCTTGGTGGATGTGCGGGTATAGAGCAAGCTGCGAAGAATGCCGGTCACAATGTGTCCGTTCCTTTTATGCCGGGACGCACGGATGCCAATCAGGAGCAGACCGACGTTGAGGCATTCTCTGTGCTCGAACCCGTTGCAGATGGGTTCCGCAACTTCTTAAAAGCCAAATTTTCCGTAACAGCAGAGGAACTTTTGCTTGATCGTGCCCAAATGCTGACCTTGACCGCTCCTGAAATGACGGTTCTGATTGGCGGCATGCGGGTCATGAATGCCAATTACGGACAGTCTCAGCACGGTGTCTTCACCAAGAAACCAGAGACCCTTACCAATGACTTTTTCGTCAATCTGCTCGACATGAGCACAACCTGGAAAGCGACATCTGAAGATGAAAACGTATTCGAGGGTCTCGACCGCACGACGAGCGAACTCAAATGGACCGGCACCCGTGTTGATCTCATCTTCGGTTCAAATTCCCAACTTAGGGCCATCGCGGAAGTCTATGCCTGTGACGACTCTCAGGATAAGTTCTTACATGACTTCGTGTCTGCCTGGAACAAAGTGATGAACGCAGATCGTTTCGACCTTGCCTGAATCATAGCATAAACGACTTTAATATCATTTGAAATGCAAACTATAATATTTTCATATATTTATCCCCCGACCATCGGGGGATTTTTTATGCTCTGTCACCATCCCGTTCTATCCTCCCTGCCTGCTCCGGTGGTATATATTGCACATTCCAACATAGTCTTCAACGCTACGCGATCACTCTCCAAAATGAGCTTATATTTATTTTACGTGCGTCTGCGTAAAAGCCCAAAAGCGGCACCGCAGACTCCTCCTAAAATATGAGATATATGAGCTATTCCATCTTTCGATCCTACACTTAATATCTCGCCTCCAAGATAAATAATTATAACCAATATGAGAGTGAGTGGGATTTTCCCATCCTTCATGCCTGCAACTGATGAGAGGACTATCATCATAAATACAATTCCACTTGCACCCAGTAACACCGTATTTGAAAATAAAATGACATGAAATATTCCAGAAACCAATGCAGTGATTGCAATCATGATTAAAAAAGATTGAGATTTATATTTTTCTTCAAGTATGGGACCCAACACCAGAAATAGTACCATATTGCTGGAATAATGGCTCCAACCCCCATGGCCAAGCACATGACCAAACAATCTGAAGTAGGTCAAAGGATCGGTCCAGGATGATCCATATACACCAAAAAACAAATTTGTAGTTAATCCATCTGATATATAGCCTAACAACAATATAGCCAAGGAAAGAAACGCAAAGGTCAGTGTCACTGGTGAATTATATTGGAGTTTTCCTAAAATTTCTTTCATATATATAGTCCCCTCTTATTTTATAACACTATTTCTTTAGTTTGTTGCTAATATAATGGCCAACCTAAGCTAGTTGGTCTTTTATTGTCCTGTCTAACTATGTTAATATTTAAGACGTTGAAAAAACTTATATAGAACAAAGGGGCTAAAGAATGGATAAAATTGATCTCGCCAAGCTAAGAAAAGAATTTAGGGCAGGCAGTAACGGACTTAAATTAAAGGAAGTTTGTAGCGTTTATATCAAAAAAGACAATGCACAAATTCTTGGAGTAGAGACCGAATACTTCGAGCAGATGGACGAATTAAAACAAGAGTTCTACCTGAAAGGGTTTAAAAAGCTGATTACAGGTCAACTGGACAGTAAGATTTTTGAACTGAGTTTTGCGGACAACAAACTTGGTGAAAATCCGGAGCAGAAGGTGCTATTTAACGCCCTGCATTCTGATTTTAAAGAACAGATTGGGCACATCGTGCAAAAAATAATGGATCACAGTGAGTCCTACGAATCGGATTATATGATATCATTTACCCGTGGGGAATTTTGGATTCCTACAAAAAATGGATTAGGCCAAGACGATGTAGCAAATAATGATGTGGTAAATACTTTTCAATTTGTGATGGGTACTGTTAACTTGGTGGCCATTCCCAAACGAGCGTTAATGTTTGATTTTGAGGAAAAGAACTTTAGAGTTGATATTCCGATGAATGTCTATATCAATGCCTTATCACCTGAAGAGGGGTTTGTGTTTCCTTCCATGAGTGATGGGTATGCCGATACCAATAAGCTCATTTACTATACCAAAAAAGATAATCAACCCAGTGAAGCCTTCATTCACCATGTTCTAAATTGCGATGTGATCCCAACAGCTCAAGATGATAAAGAACGGTTTTTAACGATTATCAAAGATGTCGCCGGAGATCAGGTTCAACCTGAAGTAATTACCAATGTTTATGAACAGATAAGTGAGTACATCATTGATGCAAATGAAGACGGAGAGATTCCAACCCTTGGCGTCAAAGCTATTGAACAAATTCTTGTTAAAAGCGGAATTGAAGATACACGTAAACTTGAAACTGCATTTTTACAAAATACCGAAAAGGCAAATTATGAATTTAAGGCAACTAATCTACTACCAAGTAGTAAGGTGATTGAAATTAAATGCAACGTTGCCCAAATTAGGATTCGTCATGAGGAGTTAAAACGCATTAAACAAGTCAAGAAGAATGGGCGACAGTACCTACTAATTGAGATTGATGACCCTGCAATTATAGAAGGCTTTGAATTAAGTACAGAAGAATTTTAAAGATTGTCCAACCGTATGAGGTTGGTGACAGGTAATCACTTGGAAATTATCAATTCCCATTATCCGGTACGAGTATATGAATAGCACTAAACCGCTGGCGCGGTGGTTTCCGTAAGTGTGTCTCTACCGTTTA
>JADQBO010000339.1 GCA_016278585.1 Desulfosporosinus sp. | reverse complement strand
CGAGGCACGAGGTTCGACCCTGGAAAAAATTATTAAGCTCAACCTTCGAGCATCATGCCTCAAGCATCGTGCTTCGCTCAGCATTTACGTAAAAAGCAGAGCTTGCGCTCTGCTTTTTCACCAGCAACGACCGCAGGCCGTTGTTTACATCCCATATTTCTTTTTAAACCGATCAACCCGTCCGCCAACATCGACAAACCGCTGTACCCCGGTATAGAAGGGATGGCATTTTGAACAAATTTCCACTTTAATGTTCATCTTTGTGCTTCCTGTTGGTATAACTTCTCCGCAAGCACATGTAACAGTGGTTTGTTCATATTTTGGGTGAATTTTTTCTTTCATGTCTTCACCTTCTTTCCAATTTGGATCGAGGCGCTCTTTTGTCGCACCTTAAAATACATTTCCAGTCAACTCTTACCATTCTAGCACAAGTAGTAATAAACGGTCAAGGATGGTTTCTAAATTTTGAGACCCACTTGGAATTTAAAGCAGAGCTTAACAACCCTTCATGGCATAGCGGGGTTTCTTATCAAAACTGTGACGTGCCTCAATGAACCGAACTGTTCCTGTCTTCCCTCGAGCCACCACAGTATGTGTCAATGCTCCTTTGGCAGTAAAGGTAACTCCTCGTACCAGAGGTCCTTCCGTAATTCCTGTAGCAGCAAAAAAGACATCATCACCGCTTACCAAGTCGTCCATCTTTAATAATTTATGAACATCATCAATTCCTAAAGCTTTCGCTCGAGCGACATCTTCTTCATTTTCTGGCCAAAGTCGCCCTTGCATTTCTCCCCCAATACAACGAAGGGCTGCTGCGGCTAGTACCCCTTCAGGTGCTCCACCAATTCCCATCATCATATCTACACCGGTGTCTTCAAATGCACAAGCCACAGCCGGGGAAACATCCCCATCTGTAATAAGACGAATTCTCGCCCCACAAGAACGCACATCCTGGATTAGCTTTTGGTGACGTGGCCGATCCAAAATCACGACAGTTATATCTTCCATGCTTTTTCCCAAAGCTTTTGCCACATTCGAAACGTTCTCGAAGACTGTGGCGTCTAAACTGATTTGACCAACTGCTGCAGGCCCCACGGCAATCTTGTCCATATACATATCTGGAGCATGGAGCAAGCATCCCTTCTTAGCAATTGCAACAACGGCTATCGCCCCAGCCATTCCTTTGGCAACGATGTTTGTTCCTTCGAGAGGATCAACAGCAACGTCCAATTGGGGGTTTTCACCATTTCCAACTCGTTCTCCAATGTACAACATCGGTGCTTCGTCCATTTCTCCTTCACCGATTACTACGGTACCGTCCATGTGAATGGTATCAAAAACAGCCCTCATAGCTTCAACGGCTGCATTATCCGCCGCTTCCTTATTCCCTAGACCCACCCAGCGAGCCGATGCTAAGGCCGCAGCCTCCGTCACTCGAGCAAATTCCATAGTGAGTTCTCTCTCCAATTTCTATTCCTCCTTAAATGTTTACCCTGAATTAAAACTATAATTTATGTTAGTTTCAGACGCTCAAAAGAGTTTACTCTTTATTATATAATATAGCACATTTATTCTTTATCCTCTTATTGTGACATGCTTTTAGTGGTTTTTCAACCACAATTAATAGCAAGGGACTCTAGACGCATAAAAGTTGACATTAACCTATCTGTATTGAGATAAGTCAATGCCAATTTTAATTAAACCAACGTTTTTTAACGTTTTTTCCAATCTGCTAAAAACTTTTCAATTCCAGCGTCTGTCAACGGATGGCGGAAAAGTTGTCGTAAGACTCCAAAGGGAACTGTCGCGAAATCTGCACCGATTCGCGCCGATTCTGTTACATGAACAGGATTTCGAATACTTGCCGCAATAGTCTTTGTTGATATATCGTGAGCTTGGAAGATCTCGCATATATCTGCCAATAAGTCTAGTCCATTTTCGCCAATATCATCTAACCGGCCAAGAAAAGGGCTAACATAAGTCGCTCCTGCCCGAGCCGCTAGTAAAGCTTGGTTTGCGGTAAATACAAGAGTAACATTTGTTTTGATTCCCTCTGCACTTAATACCTTTGCGGTTTTAAGGCCCTCTTCAGTCATCGGAAGCTTAATAACAATATTTGAATGTATCGCTGCTAACCCATGTGCTTCCTTCAACATGCCCTCGTGATCTAAGGCTATTACTTCGGCACTAATAGGGCCATCAACAATCCCAGTCACCGTGTTAAGGAGTTCGTGGAAGTCCTTTCCCTCTTTAGCGACTAAACTTGGGTTTGTCGTCAGACCTCCAATAACCCCCATATCCCAAGCTTGCTTAATTTCATCGATATTAGCAGAGTCTAAAAAAAACTCCATTCGTTTACCTTCTTTCCAAATGGTTTCTTTTTATGCCTTCCCGCTGCTCCCAAAAACCCGGATTTTTTCACGGATTATTTTAGTTGCAGCTTCCCGGGCTGGGCCTAACATTTTACGTGGATCAATTTCTTTTGAGTTCCCTTCAAGTACAAGTCGAGCAGCCAATACAAAGGCTTCACGGATATTAGTATCAATGTTAACTTTACAGATACCCCGCGAAATCGCTTCGCGGAGCGCATCATCCGGCACTCCTGAAGAACCGTGTAACACAATGGGAGTGGAAACTCGTTCCCGAATTTGCGATAGTCGTTCAAAATCAAGTTTTGGAGTCCCCTTATATTGACCATGAGCTGTTCCTATGGCAATAGCTAATGCATCCACTTGTGTTGCTTGGACAAAGCGCTCTGCTTCGACAGGATCCGTAAACAATGCCTCCTGCTCGCTGACAGTAATATCATCTTCTGTCCCACCGATTTTACCCAGTTCACCCTCTACGGAAATCCCTAAATGCCGCACGGCTTCAATGACTTTGTTTGTCAACGCAATA
>JADQBO010000393.1 GCA_016278585.1 Desulfosporosinus sp. | reverse complement strand
GATCTATCGTATGTCGCTGGATGTCCAGTTTTCATTATACATCCCTCCTAACGGCAAACCATGTTGTATTCATTTTTGGGTTAATTCCCACAATCCATCGCAGTACTTGTCGAGTAAAGGTAATACCGGTAAACAAACTGACAACAATTCCTACGCCTAAGGTCAAAGCAAACCCTTGGATGGCACCAGTCCCAAAGTAGAAAAGAGTTAGGGCAGCAATAAGTGTCGTTACATGAGCATCAATAACTGTAATAAATGCGCGGCTGAACCCAGATTCGACGCCAGCCCGCAAGGATTTTCCAGCCCTTATTTCTTCCTTTACACGCTCATAAATAATTATATTAAAGTCCACGGCCATCCCAACAGAGAGAATGAACCCGGCGATACCCGGAAGCGTCAATACGACTCGAAACATCCAGAAAACCCATAGAACAATCAGAGCGTAGATAAACAATGAAAAAATTGCGACAAACCCTGGTATTCGATAAAAAACTAACGTAAAGAGAGCAATAAAGATTAGACCATATAATCCAGCTTGAATGCTCTTATTTAAGGAGTCAACCCCTAAAGACGCTCCTACCTGCCGTTTTTCTTCAATCGACATACTTACGGGCAGTGAACCAGAACGCATGAGCACAGCATCGTTAGCTGCAGCTTCTAAAGTTTCATATCCAGTGATCTCCGCTTGACCATTGAGAATGGGTGTATTAACCGTTGGATTTGTTAGTAGATCTTCATCCAAATAAACTCCCAGTCTTTGGCCAATTAACTGGGTCGTTAAATCAGCAAATTTTTTAGCCCCTTCGGATGAGAAGGCTAAATTAACAACATACCCACCAGCCTGACCTTGTCCTCCCTTAGCATCCTTGAGGTCATCCCCTTCTAATACGATATTTCCTTGAGGATCCCTGAAGGTTAACTTAGCCGTTGTTTTCAAGATATCAACTGCTTTGTCTGGGTCGGTGACCCCTGCCAATTCAACAATGATTCGCATTTTATCATAATCCGCTTGGACTATAGGTTCGGACACCCCTAAATCATTAACCCTTTTCTCGATGATCGCTTTCGCTTTGTCTATATCATCTTTGGTAATTGGAGTACCGTCTTCATTTGGCTCGGCTTGTAGCACTAAGTGCACTCCACCACGCAGGTCAAGTCCCAATAGGATACCCTTTTCGGGATCCACTAGAGGTTTGATCGATAGTGCAACAGCTGCTGCCACTAATAGCACCAGTGCTACTAGTTTAATGATATTTCCCCGTCTCATCTACTTTCCTCCCTTTTAATATAATGGGACTTGCCCATGCCAACCCCCATTATAAAACTTACAGGATTGCTATGTCAATCATAGGGAAACAATGGCATTAAAGTAACTTAACCTCGTTAATCTTTAATTCAAACTTGGTAAGCAGAAACTCAGCTGCTTTACGGGCCAAAAGCATTCGAGCAAGAAAAATTTCAAAGTACTCCATTACTGGACAAATCTCGGTATCGATCGTAAGTTCTAGAGCGATTCGTTCTTTAGGATAGACGCGTAGAAAAGAGCGTTTAACCGCATAATTAACTCGATCATGAATATCAAACTTTGCTAGATCAGGGTTGCGCACTCGCGAACGATGAACGTCCGATTTATCAGCTAGAATTAAGGCCGCTGAAATATCATTAACAGGATTTCCATCCTGCTCATCATGATTCCCAATCGCGCCAATAATAACGGCAATTTCCTCCGGGTTCATTTCGTACCGTCCCAGAATTCCTGCGGCGAGAATTGCTCCTGAATGAGCATGATCCACACGATTTACGGCATTTCCTATGTCGTGTAAATAACCTGCGATGGCTGCCAGTTCACACTCCCTTTCGGAAAAATCCATTTTTATCAAAATATTGGAGGCAATATGGGAAACCAGTCCTGAATGCCTAAGTCCATGTTCAGTAAAACCAATAGCTGCTAGATGGCGGTTCCCAGCTTCTATCAACGCATGAACATAAGGATCCGCTTTAATCTCTTTTAATGTCACTTCTGTCAACATGAACCCCTCCCAAAATTCTCAATCGATAGCAATTCATACCGACTGTTCCTAAATCATCTACCAGTCCGTAATTCGCCCATGCGCCTACTATAGCACCCAACCCTGGAATGAGCTGAAGTGTTTTTCTAAAATCAATAGCATCCCGGTACTCCCGTTGAAACTGGTCCCAATCAATTTGCTGTAAATACCCTTCTTCTACTGGCCATCTATCTACATGTTTCTCCCAATTTAGAATGGTTTCATATAACTCCGGCCGTTTCTCTTGACTGGAAAAAGCTAATTGAAAAACATACAGTACAAATAGCCTCTCTCGATAATCTTCGGTTGAAAACCCGTAAATATGTGCTAATTCAAAGAGAAATTTCATCTTTATCGCGATAAGAGCTGGAAAATCGGCAACAGCTAGGGTAAAGCCACCTGCACCAGTGCCTGCTCCTTCGGCTGCAGCAATCTTCCTATATTTTATTAATAGTCTCTGGGCTTTTTGATCGCGCTCTTGCAGCCCCAATCCATAATATGTAGGGCTATTAGGAATATACTCCAGTCCAAAAACAACCGATTTAACCAACCCTTTAACTGTTGTCGTGATCACGGTATGAACTTTTGGGGGAATAATTTTATCATTAACTTTCGTCTGAATAATTTTTGAGGTGCGCTCCAACCATCCCGCCCTTTCTAATAATTTCCTAACCCAACGGTTTAAATCTACTCGTACATACGTTTCATAGGCTTGATCATCATTTTCTGGATCTCTATATAAGGGCATGGTGTTCACCTCGTTTATTATGTGTCAACAAGTAAAGAAGACTTGGCTGGCGCCCCACACACACACACACACACACACGAAGACACTGTCTTCGCACGGATTAGTCCTTCTTGCA
>JADQBO010000252.1 GCA_016278585.1 Desulfosporosinus sp. | reverse complement strand
GCTAGAAGATGGCTTTTGGTTTGGATTCAATTTATGGGCAAGCCCAGAGGTCGTTAGCGCAGGTACAGGAAAGAACCATTTATTTGTTAGTCAACTCTTTAGCGGTTATAGGGTCGGTGACATAAAGAACAGCCCGTTCAGTACCGTTCATTCTATCCTTGTGTATTTCTTGATAGGCTGGATTACTAATCATTGTTAAGAAGGCTTTTCGGGAGGGGTATTCAACCAGCATGATAAAATCCCATGTTTCTTGTCCTTGTAACAGTTCGTTTGGTTTTCCCATATAAATGACTCGGCCACCCACTTCGTGAAGTTTCTGAGAAGCGTTAGCCAGATAGTTCTTGTACATTTCCAATCCATCATTGGATTTGAATTTAAGCTGGTTTAACATAACAAACGGTGATTCGTTGTCCAGGTTACTTGTAAATTCGGTCATATTAACAGCCGATAAACCCATGGGTTCACCCCTTTCTTACATCCCCAACCGCGCTAACGACCTCTGGGTTTGCATTGCCAACGAATCGTTATTAATCCCCAAAGCCCAGGGCAAAGAAAGCACATCTTCCCAGTAGTTCGCTGGAAAATGCCAGAATGAATGAGATCAGAACGGTGTAGGCTCCTGTTTGCCCACCCTGAAGATAAATAAATAGCAGGCCCACCCCAAGAAATGATAGAAACCATCCTCCAATTTTGAAGGACCGGTAGCGATTAGTTATATCCTGATTGAGAGAGGAACTAGAGACAAGCTGATCCAAAGTATCCTCAGTATCGATCAATCTTAGTTTAGGCAAAAACATTAGGAAACTAATAAGTTCTAGCCCAAGAAAGATACCGGATAGTATGGTCGGCTTTAGGGATAATGCGGAGATAGAAACTACATCAATTTTTGCATTGGCAAACACCAATACTGAACCCAAAGTACCGAGAATAATAAGGCTTCCGAAAAAACTTACAAACGTCCCTGCTCGAGCCCAGCCTAGTTTACCAGTTTTGAAGTAGATGCATGCCATACTGAAGACATTCAAAACTCCTGTCAAACCCGTTAAGGCAAGCAAGTATTGATTTGCCATACTAATTCGATCCATCCAAAAGCAGATAAACCACAGTATGAGAAAGACAGTGGAGAAAAAGACTTCCCAGCTAAGCCAGGATTTGCCGATCTTGGCGATCGAACGATAAGCTCTTAGGGGATTGCCGAGATGAAATAGGGATAATACCATGCCTAGGGCGATTATCGGTCCTACTAGAGCGATACCTAAACGTGTGAACTGCAGAGCGAACTCTTGATCACTGCCGTTCAACAAAACCATGCGAGTTATTGCCAGAATGATAAACATTCCGGCAGCCAGCTGTGCTAATAACGTGCTTATAATTAAGGGCCATTCTTTCCGCAGCATGATTTAATACACCTCCAGAAAACATTGATTCGTTTGTGCTTTTGCTCGTTCATTAAAGCAGGAAGTACACAGAAGACTGTGTGCCTTTTTCGGCTAGAAGTTGAGTGTATTTGCGCCGATTTAGGCGTTGAGAGACATCACTATCCGGATTAGAGAGGTCGCCAAAAAAGCGTGCTTTTGCTGGGCAAACTTCGATACAGCTGGGGGTTTCACCACGGTCGACGCGCTGATAGCAGAAATTGCATTTCGAGATGGTTCCTTTTTCCTGGTTCTTGATACCGTAATCGCCGGTTGGATATTCGGGAAAATAAGTGGGTTCAGCTTCATTAAACTGTCGTACCTTCTGATAAGGGCAGGACAGTACACACAGTCGGCAGCCGACACATTGTTCATAATTCTGCATAACAATGCCATCTTCACGTTGATAGGTAGCACCTGTTGGGCAGGCCATCACGCAAGCAGGTTTTTCACAATGCTGACAGGCTAAGGTCAGGTATTGTAAGTTTAGAGTTGGATAAGTTCCTTTTGGGGTATCCATACTCTTCCCGCCATGGGTCAGGGCCTGATTCCACCAAATATCATTGGGAAGGTGATTGTTAAGTTTGCAGGCAACGGCACAGGTGTGGCAACCTATGCAACGCTTCATATCGATAAGCATAACAAGGCGTTTTTTGACCATCCTTTTTGACCTCGGCTTTCCTAGTTTTAAGACACTAAATGATTAGTTCACCTGATAAGCTAAATAATTACTGAATAAAGAGCAGGCTTTGTTTAGAAATTTACATTTTTCTTACCTCACAAAGTACGTCATAAAAGGGTTGATTGTAACTGGAGGTATTCAGATGATCGATGGTCAGTTCCTGGTATGAACCTTCTTTGAATTGTTTGCGCTGCCAGCCTTTCGGAACGCTGACCATGCCTGGGCGCAATCCATCGCTAAGGATGACCTTCAAAACAACATGACCTCGTTCATTAAAGACTTCTGCCATATCTCCGGCCTTGATACCCCTTGTAGATGCATCCAGGGGGTTCATTTTGACGGTTGGTTCAGGGTCGAGCTCGCGCAACCAGGGTGTCGTTGCCCACTGACTATGGAGGCGCCAGCGCACCCGCTCTGTATGATAAATTAGCGGGTATTTTTTGGTTAAGGGATTTTCGTGCCAAGCCTCAATCGGTAAAGTAAAACTTGGGAGATGTTCTTTACTCTGATCAATCGGCACTCCACAATTTAGTCGTGGCTTGGGGTTCTCAAGATAGAACTCTAAGCGGCCGGATGGGGTAGGGAATTTATCGCCTTTCCAGTTTACCCAGCAGCTTGGCAAGGTCTGGATAACCTTTTCCTGTTTGAGTCTTTCCCAGGTAAGCCCCGATTTACGAGCCAGATCTGTATCTATCAGCATTTGAACAAATTCTTCATCACTGTATTTGAAAAATTCTTCAAAGCCTAACCCCTTGGCTAATAAGCGATAAATATCCATATCAGACTTTGATTCATAAGCAGGTTCTACGGCTTTTTCGGATAAGGT
>JADQBO010000129.1 GCA_016278585.1 Desulfosporosinus sp. | reverse complement strand
AATTTTGAGATATTACTATTGACAAGATGCGCTAAAATTTATGCAACGCCAATGAACCTCTATAGCGTTTAATAAAACCCGATAGAATTCAGCATAAAAGTTCCTATCATACTCGAGAGATTAATTCAGCTCTTTTTTTCTAGTTACAGAATCTTATAGTATTATGGTGTAATCTTTATCCGTATAGCTTTGTTATTTGCTATTTAGCGCCTTTTAAATCACGGCTTAGATAAATATCAATAGCATGTCCGGTTTCCCTATGGCATTCAAGACATGATTGAGAGTTTTTTATGGTTTCATAATGATTAATCTTTGAAGTATTTGTCAGTCGAATTGATGGATATGCTTTGTTGTCACCAAGATGACATTCGATACAATTTTGTTCAAAGATTTGAGCTCTGGTTGTTATAGTATAGTCATCACTGAACTGTTGGAAGACATAGTTTAAGCCCCTTGCCTTAGCGTGAAGTTTACCTAATTCCCCACTAGGTTGATGGCATTCGAGACAATTGAAATTCTTATGTGCTGACGTCTGCCACGATGTTACATATTTGTCTATCTCATGACATGATGAACAGAACGAGGGAGCAGATGTAGCGTAATAACCAACCTGGAATAGAGCGTATAATGCAACAATTGAAATTCCACCTATTATTATTCCCTTTTTCCACATTTAAATTACCTCAAATCCTCATCATTATTAATTGCTACGAAACTTTTATTATAACTACAAAGTGAACTTGTTCTTCAATCATAATAGTTTTTCGAAAATTCAATATTAATATCCGTGGTCATAGATGGTTTTTGTTAATGACAACCCTGATACCCTTTTCGTCTAATCTCTATTGCATTCAATAAAACTTGATAGAATTCAGCTCAAATGTCCCGTCCACGCTCGCGAGATTGACATCTCCCGAATAGCTAAAAAGATTATTAGCGAGCTGCACAAGCAAACGGTATCCAGTCGAAAAATCGTTCTGCTCTCTCATAGATTCCCAGTCAATTCCGTCTGACGAAATATATGGGAGAGCTTTTTCTCGCATTTCTTCGCTACACGTTAAGACATAGAAAGCTGACGAATATTCAGGGTCATTCATTCTTGAGTACCTCAGTATAAACGGTTAAATTCGCTATGATGGGCGTTATCCATAAATTGCAAGGGGATTCCTCCTGGTCGGTTTTTGCGGATGGACTCACCGAGGTTACGATATATTTGAACTTCGGACGCCATTAAAAGTCTCGATAACGTGAGTTTAACCCTTAACCGACGTTGGTAAACACGACAATATCGAAACTGCGGTTCCAGAGAGTTTCCATAAATACCTGTGTTATCTGAAGCAGCCCCCTATTGATAAATCCCTTGCAAAAAAACATACCGAATTACTTAACCTTTTCGCTACTCTTAAATAGGATAATACGGGGTGCAAAAAATGAGTAACGTTCACAGGCATTATTATCAAGGTATTAGTGATATAACCTACGATCATTCGCACAGATATACAGGCCTTAGTAGTGAATCACTAAATTATCCTAGTCATTTTCACGTGATTTCAGGTTGTACCACAAAAGATAGCGAACATCGTCACTACTATAAACTAGTTACTGGTCCAAGTATTGAAATTACCGGCGGCCACATTCATTCTTATCAAGGGGCTACAACTTCGGATCTAAATCACTGTCATAAACTTTTAAACAATACACTGGCTAATAACTTAATGCCAAAACCTCGCTTAAGATTTACTATAACTGAAGCAAGGCAAATTGGTGAAATGATTGGAATAGATTGGAGCAAAGCCCCTTTTGATGTGGAACAATTTAGAATTGGTTTAGAAGTAGAATTAGAGCACGGCAGAAGGGATCATGCGACGGATGTTACAGAAGATGATCCAATCACGACTGCAAAAATAGCTTTAGCCCATTTAAACGAATTTCCGGATTATTACACCAGGTTATCTAAGCTCGAAAAAGAAGCTAAAGCATTTTGGCAAAGATAATCGTTCTTAACTCCATATTGAGCTGTTTCTGATAACTGTGGGACTTGCTAATATTTGTTCGGTGATCGAATTTAACGATTATACCCGGAAAGTAAATTACGGTTACGGAGATACTTCCTTTCTCTCAAAAGATAAATACCTAAATTTGGTATATTAAATACCAGACCAGTCATCTGAATAATTATTAAAGGGCTAGTTTTCGCTGTGATTAAAGTAATGTTGCAGGGCTAGCCCCCTTCGCCTAATTAACGCTAATATCTCTGTATCCTTAACGAAATAACTAAACGCCTCTTTAACGCTTAACTATCGGCCTTAATGTTCCCTCTTTCTTATAGACGTCTAATAAGAGAAGGATCTCTTTTATCTCTTAGACGTTGAAAGAGCTTTAGCTCCACCCTCTTTCTTATTATGGTTCTTGTTATATGGTTCTTCTTAGTGTAGTGTTTGCCAACGTAGTAATGTAGCGTCTACGCGAAGTATATGGAGGAGGTTATCGGTGACATCATTAGTAATGACTCCCTTTACCTTTTTTCGTCTCAACGCTCTCCCAAGCTCTCAACGCGAGCTATCCAGCATCTATTCGCAAAATACCAACAGCTTACAGGGATAGAGCATTTGACGGCTCACGCTCTGAGACACACATTTTGCCATCAGTTAGTCAGTCGCAAAATTCCGCTGGACGTAGTCGCTCGACTCGCTGGACATATGAAGAATAACGGTATGCCGAATATCGAAATGACGTTAATCTATACGCAGCCTAATGAGGATGATCTAGCGAGAGCTGTCGAGGAGTTGAGCTGGGTATAATATGTATTAACACTAGAGATGCTCCTAAACAAAAGTCAAGGCTTGAAATAACTCAAGTCCGTTGCTAAATGTTGACAAATTAGCGAGGAGAGTTATTTAGCTATTTAATAACACTAACAGGA
>JADQBO010000390.1 GCA_016278585.1 Desulfosporosinus sp. | reverse complement strand
GTTATTCAGTCTCCCTTGCCCCTTAAAATGGAAGATATTCACATCCCTGCAACAGAAATAGCAGGGATTGGGAGAGTCCGCAAAAGTAACGTCTCTAATATTGACAAAGATAAAGATAAAGTCACAGAAATCCTTAATGAGTTAGAATCTTACATTGGATTAGTCGTCGTGAAACGCCTAATTCGAGATCTGCAAGCTTTTGTAGAAATCCAAAAACGTAGAATACAGGAAAAACTCATCGCAGAACCTCTTGTTCTCCACATGATTTTTAAAGGGAACCCCGGCACGGGCAAGACAACAGTTGCGCGCTTAGTTGGGCGACTGTTTAAAGAAATGGGAGTGCTTCAAAAAGGACATGTCATTGAATGTGAGAGGGCAGACCTTGTCGGTGAATATATTGGCCATACTGCCCAAAAGACTAGGGAGCAATTAAAGAAAGCACTAGGTGGGGTTCTATTTATTGATGAAGCCTACTCCTTAGCCCGAGGGGGAGAGAAGGATTTTGGTAAGGAAGCCATTGATGCTTTAGTTAAAGTAATGGAGGATAATAAAGACAATCTTGTGTTAATTTTAGCGGGATATAGTCAAGAAATGGATTGGTTTTTACGAACCAATCCGGGGCTGCGATCGCGCTTTCCCATACATATTGATTTTCCAGATTATACACTTGATGAATTGTTAGCTATCGCAAACTTAATGTTTAAAACCCGACAATATGAATTAACAGCTGAAGCTGAAGAAGCACTGGGTTATCATCTTCAAAGTTTACTGAATTCTCACCGTTACGCCGGGAATGCCCGGCTTGTCCGTAACCTTGTCGAAAAGACAGTACGAAAACAGGCTGTACGGTTATTCCAAAAGCCTAGCTCCAGCCGAGAAGAACTCATACAGATTCTTCCATTGGATATTTCGCTGGAAACTATCTGAGACTCTATTGAGTTTTCTACATAAATAATACTTAAACTATGAGGTATCTTATGAATATGGACATTTCGGGAGACCTGTCTGGCATCCGGGCAAGTCAAATACAAGAACTTAAAACTCTTTCTGATTTTAAGACTGAACGTTCAGAGCTAATTCATCCTGAAATCCTAAAAGAGCTCATACGCCTTACCCAACTATGGAATCGAGAAATTGCCATATATCTTTCCCGTGCTGGGACCCTTTTGGCAGCAGCTGTAGGACGTCATGCCACTGTAACTCTTCCCCCAATAAAGGGAAGATCTGTTGGAAAACATTTGCGCTGTATCCATACGCATCCCAACGGGAACTTTAAATTAAGTTCCTTGGATCATAGTGCCCTGGCATCACTTCAACTTGAGAGTATGTCTTCTGTTGGAGTCTATGAGGGGAAGCTTACCGGCATTCAGATTGCCTATCGGGGAAGTGAAACTGAACCATTTACTGTGGACCTAAGCCCCCAAAACTGGCATAAGTTTGACTATAATGAGGCTCTTTCCGGCCTATCACAAAGTATTTCGGGAAGGGCAAAGATTAAGACTGCAGAGGGAAAAGAGCGCGCTTTCTTAATTGCTCTGGAAGAGAGCGAACAAGAAACTAACGAAGATTTATATGAACTAAGAGAGCTGGCTCGTACAGCGGGAGTAGACGTGGTCGGGCAAATGGTCCAATTACGGCGTTATGGTCAGTCACGCAGCTATTTTGGCAGCGGAAAACTTGAGGAACTGGTTCATAGTATCCAAGAAACTGAAGCCAATGTCTTGATTTGTGATGATGAACTTTCTCCAACCCAGTTGCGAACTCTAGAAGCTGAAACCGGGTTAAAAGTGCTGGATCGTACAGGCTTGATTTTAGACATATTTGCGGAGCGTGCACGGTCTCGTGAAGGCAAGCTTCAAGTCGAGTTAGCACAGCTTAAACATTTATTGCCTTTTTTAACAGGACAAGGACAAGCTCTCTCCCGTTTAGGTGCTGGAGTTGGCTCGCGTGGTCCTGGAGAAACAAAGTTAGAATTAGATCGAAGAAGAATGCGGGATCGTATAAACCAGTTGGAAAAAGAGCTGAAATTGGTATTACAGCACCGTGACGTTCAACGTCGTCAGAGAAGTAAAAGTGGTCTACCGATCGTTGCCTTAGTAGGGTATACTAATACCGGGAAAACAACGTTCATGAAACTAGCAATGGAACAGGCAGGCAGCCGATCAGATATACCCGTTGGTGAAAATAAATTATTTGCTACCTTAGACCCAATTGTTCGTAGTATTAATATCAACGCCTCCTTAGAAATTCTCTTGAGTGATACCGTTGGTTTTATTCGGAAGTTACCCACTCAACTGCTCCGTGCTTTTATTGCAACCCTTGAGGAAGTTCAACAAGCGGATGTTTTGATCCATGTTGTCGATGCAAGTCATCAACAAGCTCCCCAACACGCAGAGACCGTTCGAGAGGTCCTAAACCAGCTAGGATGCCAGAATAAACCGATGATTACATTGCTAAATAAGGTTGATAAAGTTGGAGTTGAAGACGATCTAAATCAGTTAGCTCAAGACCTTCCATATCCAATCAAGATATCTCTTAAACGT
Source organism: Desulfosporosinus sp. (assembly GCA_016278585.1). Classification (GTDB taxonomy): domain Bacteria; phylum Bacillota; class Desulfitobacteriia; order Desulfitobacteriales; family Desulfitobacteriaceae; genus Desulfosporosinus. Next base: position 397 of record JADQBO010000390.1, on the reverse strand, counting down.
GGGGATTCTCTGAAACCGGTCTGGAAACTTCTCAGTTCATTATTGGACTAGCTAGCATATAGTTCAGGTAGCCTTTGTAAGGAGGAAATTTGGGTGTATTCGAATCCTAAATGGCCGAAGTTAATTAGCCAAGCGGTCGCTGAAGCGGAAGCAACACTCTTTCGTCAACTACCTGCTTTACAAGAAATAGCCACCCATAACCATGAAAAGGTGTTAAAAGCCTTTCAAGAGGAACGGGTCTCAAGCTATCATTTACAGGGAACGACGGGGTATGGTCTTGGTGATTCCGGACGTGAAGTTCTTGACCGAATAGTGGCTCGTGTTTTAGGGACAGAAGCAGCCCTTGTCCGAGGTCAGTTTGTTTCAGGAACTCACGCCATTGCCGCCGCTTTATTTG
>JADQBO010000036.1 GCA_016278585.1 Desulfosporosinus sp. | reverse complement strand
CCCCGTCCCCCTGTCACCGCGCCCATGTCACCGCCGTCCCTGTCCTTCGCGAATATTTAAAATGCTAAGTGATCATCAGTTAACTCTAATGCTTCAAAGTCTTTAATTAACTCAACTAAATCGTCATTTGAAATATACTCTTTGCCCGATTCGGAAACCTTATTAAAGTCAACCGTATTTAAGAGACCTAGACAGCCTCGATTCATATTATCAATCTCTGCAAAAGCCTTGGTTAGATAGGAGCGTAAATCTTGTTTTTCTTGCTTTATCCTATCCCAACGCGCTATTTTTGGTACAAACAAACGATATGATTCCCTTTTCTCTAAGTCTTCTTCTATTTCATTTTGGGATAAACCCTTCGCCGTAAGTTTATTACGCCTGACCACGCGTTCTAGTTCAAATCGATCATTCAACCGTTTTAAAAAAAGAATTGCAATAACATATTCCTTAAATTCCGTAGCCTCCCGATCCCCCTTTAAAGAATCACAAGTCTCATCAAGAAAATTCTCAAGCTGAGCTAGAGATAACAAATTGCCATTCATTAAATAGTCTCCTTTCTTTCAAGCTCAATCTCCCATCTCCATCCTAAGCATGCGTGCAGCTAACAACAAGGGATCGTTCAAGGGCACATGTTTAATCTTATCCACCGCTTCACAAAGAGGAACCCGCACAATCTCTCTACCCTGTAGCGCTACCATAATTCCAAATTCCTCTTCAAGCGCAGCATCAACTGCTGCTACTCCATAACGAGTAGAAAGTACTCGATCATACGCACTGGGGGAACCTCCACGCTGAAGATGTCCGAGTACTGTCACTCGGGTTTCCACCCCATAGTGTTCTTCAAGATCACGGCCAATTTTGGCGCCAATCCCACCTAATTTGATCGGGTCAACTCGCCCCTCCATCATACGTTCGACTACCATTTCACCACCTAGAGGTTTAGCACCTTCTGCTACGACGATTATGCTAAATTTCTTCCCTTGCTTTGCCCGTTGTTGAATGCATAACGCAACCCTATTTAAATTATACGGGATTTCTGGGATTAGGATGACATCGGCTCCTCCTGCAACACCAGCATACAAAGCAATCCAACCAGCATAACGCCCCATGACTTCAAGAACCATAACCCGATGATGAGATTCTGCGGTAGTATGCAAACGGTCTAAGGCTTCCTGTGCTGTATCTACCGCCGTTTGAAAACCAAAGGTTTGATCCGTAGCCATTAAATCATTGTCAATCGTCTTGGGAATTCCGATCACTTTAAGCCCTTTTTCCGCAAATTTAAGCGCAATGTTTAAACTTCCGTCCCCGCCAATCGCTAGTAAAGCATCCACACCTTGCTCATTTAAATTTCGAATAACATCATCTGAGCGATCTACAGGTTGTATGACCCCACGTAGTTTTGTTTCGTAAGCAAACGGGTTGTCTCGATTCGTAGTTCCTAGAATCGTCCCCCCACGTGGTAAAATTCCCGAGACATCCTTCATAGTAAGAGGCATAAAATCCCCTTCAACCGCACCGCGAAAGCCATCCCTGATTCCGAGTACTTCAAGCCCATATCCGTATGCGCTTTTTGCAATAGCCCGAATCACAGCATTAAGCCCCGGGCAATCCCCTCCACCAGTTAGTACTGCAAGTTTACGCAATTATTACACCCCTTTGTCTTCTACTTTATTATACAATATTCCACTTGGAAAAGATGCAATATTCAGAAATTAACTTTATTTTGTTCTTGCTCCCTAATCAACCAACAAAACTTGCGAAATTTTCTTTTGCATCGCCATTTCCCGTGCCTCTGCATTTCCTAATGTGCCTAGGGCCATCTCCACCAGTTTCCCCTGGACCCTTAAGGCCTGGCTTTGACGAATAACCTGCTTTGCATCTGATCCATACACCAACACATCTGCTCCCTCTACAGCTGGGAGTGGGAATTGTTCTAACAAATTCCCAAGATGTATGGCGAACCCAGTTGCTGGATGTGGGATGCCAAAGTCGCCATATAAAGCATCATAGCGCCCTCCCTCTACAACGGGAAAACCCATTCCTGGAACATATCCTTCAAAAACGGCCCCAGTATAATATGAAAAGCCGCGCAGTATTCCTAAATCTAAAGAAACGTTCCCTTGAACCCCAAAATAGTTTAAATACTGATAAATTCTTCTTAAGCTTTCAACTGCTTCTCGAATCGCAGGTCGCTCACTCCAGCCGAGAACTTCGTCGAGAATTTCTTCTCCTCCATGAAAATGAGGTAACCGAAGTAATAGTTCTTGAACTCGCCCTGGTAACCCGCTTTGCCTGACACAGCTTTCCACACCCACCATATCCTTACGAGCTAACAAATCCTCCAGCTTAGCTTGTATCCCTTCGCCGACCCCTGCTTCAAGCATAAGCCCTGAGAAGATCCCCATATGCCCTAGGTTAAACTGATAATTCTTTAGACCCAAACCTGCAATGGCCTCTACCGCAAGAGCAATAACTTCGGCATCAGCAAGTTCCTGGTCAGAACCAACCAGTTCGACACCAACTTGACGGAACTCTCGATGCCTGACGGTGGTGTTTCGATAGACATCTGCACCATAGCACAAACGCAGTGGAAATTCCCCAGCACGCATACGGGTACTGACAAGCCGGGCGATCGGTATGGTTAGTTCAGGGCGTAAAGTTAGTATACGTCCATCGCGGTCAAAAAATTTGTATAACGAATCATCTTGTTCAAGATCCGGTTGGACACAAGCAGAATATTCCAAGGTTGGAGTCAGTACTTTTTGATAAGACCACTGTCGAAAAAGCGCAAGAATTTTTTCCTCTAATCCCTCTTGCACAGCAATTTCCTCAGGTAGTAGATCACGCATCCCCTTTGGTATGCGCAGCCCCAAATTCGTTCTTAACATCACGATTCTCCTTCACTGGTATCAATTATTGTTTCGTTTTGCTCTTTCAGACGC
>JADQBO010000233.1 GCA_016278585.1 Desulfosporosinus sp. | reverse complement strand
GTAGATTAGGACCATTGACGTGGGTAAGACCCCTAAATGCCTCTAGAAGTTGTTTAAACGCTGGACCAGGAACTCCATCCCCAATTTCACGTCCATCTACTTTTATAACGGGGATCAATTCGGCTGCAGTCCCAGTTAGAAAACACTCATCAGCTATATATAAGTCATGACGAGTAAATAACTCTTCCTTCACAACAATTCCGAGTTCACTAGCAAGGTCTATCACGGAATTTCGAGTGACCCCTTCAAGAATTCCGGCCGAGAGAGGAGGGGTCATTAAAACGCCATTACGATAGATAAAGATGTTATCCGCCGTTCCCTCCGCCACATATCCATCTTGAGTAAGCATAATCGCTTCTATGACACCAGCCTGAATGCTCTCGATCTTAGCCAGAATATTGTTTAGATAATTGAGGGACTTAATCCTCGGATTCAAAGAATCTGGATTATTCCGCCGAATTGCCACCGTTTTTACTTCTAATCCTTGTTCATACATACTTGGCTCAAAGAGCTTAATTTGAGCAGCAATGCAAATGATGGAAGCCTTTGGACATTTATTTGGGTCTAGTCCTAGGTCCCCTTTACCTCGCGATACCACCAAGCGGATATAGGCATCTTTTAATCCATTTCTGCGTAGCGATTCCAAGACAACCTCTTGCATTTCTTCCTTAGTAATTCCAATCGTCAATTGAATTGACTTTGCCGATTCATAGAGGCGTTTCAAATGCTCTTCTAACTTAAACACTCGACCATGGTACGCGCGGATCCCCTCAAAAATACCGTCTCCATACAAAAAACCATGATCAAAAACCGATACTTTTGCATCTTCTTCAGGAACAAATGAGCCATTCAAGTAAATAACTAGTCCCATTTAATCAGCCTCCTAAAAATCGCGTACAAATAAAAACCCTAAGCCAAGTCCCCTCATAGCAACGTGGAACTTTCCGCTTGGGTTTTTTCTACCCACGGTGTAAATCCAATCTGGATTCTGTGCCGCTCGGTCCAGACAGGTTACCCTCGGAACCCTAGGCACACTTCCTTTTCTGTTATATCACATTTATATTGAGAACGTTGTGTATATGATACAGAATACCTTCCTTAGTGTCAACCCTATTTACAATAAATGTTACGAAATTCCTTGAGAATTTCCTTGTCAAAGCTAGAGTTATCGCGGTATAATGTCCACTATGCAGATACATTTGTTTTTTTGAGAGGAGCTGTCTAACTTGCCGATTCAAATAGGAATATTAGGCTTGGGTACCGTAGGGACTGGAGTTGTGCGCATATTACAAGAAAATGCCACGGATATTTACACACGGACCCAATGCAATCTACAAATTAAAGCAATCCTTGACCGTGATCTTCATCGAGAACGGGATATCAATGGAGACTTTCTCCTCACAGATCAACCAGAAAAAGTACTTCAGGACCCTGAAATCGATATTATTGTAGAAGTCATGGGAGGAATCGAACCCGCTCGTACTTTTATCTTAGAAGCTTTGCAACATGGCAAGAGTGTTGTTACCGCTAATAAGGATTTAATAGCACTTCATGGCCATGAGCTTCTAGATGCCGCTAATGCAGTAGGGAAGGATCTCTACTTTGAAGCGAGTGTCGGCGGCGGAATTCCGATTATCGCAGCTTTAAAAGAGTCTCTTGCCGCCAATCACATCACAGACCTGCTTGGGATTATTAACGGAACGACCAACTATATTTTAACGGCCATGGCCGAGCAAGGACGGGAGTATTCGGAAGTCCTTGCTGAAGCACAACAATTAGGGTATGCCGAAGCGGATCCTTCTTCAGACGTTGACGGCCTTGATGCTGCGCGTAAACTTGCCATCCTGGCTTCCATCGCCTTTAATTCACGAGTCGCCCTTAAGGACGTCTTTGTAGAAGGTATTTCAAAAATTACACGAGAAGATCTAACCTATGCCGCCGAGCTTGGTTGCACTATTAAACTACTAGCCATCGCTAAACATCAAAATGAAGGAATCGAAGTTCGTGTCCATCCAGCAATATTGCCACTAACCCATCCGTTGGCTTCCGTAAATGGTGTTTTCAACGCCATTTATGTGGTAGGAGACGCTGTTGGAGAAACCATGTTTTACGGTCGGGGTGCAGGGTCACTCCCTACAGGAAGTGCAATTGTCTCCGATATTATGCGAATAGTACGTAACATCCAATCTAACTCGACCGCTTCTATCAATTGTACCTGTTACCTAGACCTGCCTTTAAAGGCTGTCTCAGATTTTCATACTGCTTTTTATATACGCCTTCTTGTTAAAGACGAGCCTCGTGTCCTCGCGACTCTAGCATTACTCTTCGCTGAAGCAAATATAAGTTTTGCTTCGATTATTCAAAAACCACGCGATGAAAATCAGGCCGAAATTGTTCTGGTCACTCATCCCTGCCGGGAAGGGTCTCTTCAAGAAGCCCTAGATTCTATCAAAGCCTACAGCAAGGTCCTTAGCATTGATAATGTCATCCGCTTTGAAAATGAGGATCAAAAAGCATAATTTCCCCAATTAATTTAAGGGAGGAACATGATGTTTCGCGTTAAGATACCGGCGACCTCCGCCAATCTCGGACCTGGATTTGATTGTTTAGGTTTGGCCCTTCAATTATACAACACTATTACTGTAAAAACTAACCGGCCTTTTAGAATTTCTTTAGCTGGAACCTACAACGATGGTATCCCGTCAGATGAAAGCAATCTTGTCTGGCGAACCATGTGTCATTTTTGGGACCTTATTCATTATCCCATTCCCGCAGTCGATTTAACCTTTGAAAACTATATCCCCCCTGCTCGGGGCTTAGGTAGCAGTTCCGCGGCCATTGTCGGCGGACTTGCAGCTGCCAATATCATTGCGGGATCACCCTATTCAAAACTAGAGTTGCTTCAGGTGGCCAATTCGTTAGAAGGGCATCCGGACAACGTTACCCCTGC
>JADQBO010000280.1 GCA_016278585.1 Desulfosporosinus sp. | reverse complement strand
CTTTTTTGTTAGCAAACCATACTTAAGTGGTACACTTTTATATTAGCAAATACAACAAATGCCGGAATTCATATTCTTTGTAAAAAGTAGGTGGAAAAATTGAATTCAGAAGATACAAAGATTAGTAAAGACAATATGCGGTACAAATTCTGCCCCCATTGTGGTGGCAAACTATCCTTAGAAGAAACACTCTCCCTTAGTAGACTACAATGTGAAGATTGCAAGAAAATATTCTATCAGAATCCAGCCGTAGGAGTTGCCGCAATAATTATTCGTGATAAGAAGATACTATTGGGAAGGAGAAATTCAAGCTATCGTGATATGTGGTGTATTCCCTGCGGATATGTGGAGTATTACGAAGATGCCAGAGAAGCCTTGATCCGGGAAATCAAAGAAGAAACAAATCTGGACATTAAATTAAGCATAGTATTTGATATACATTCAAATTTCCATAATTCGGCCCAACACACTGTTGGCATATGGTTTCTAGTCGATGAATTCAGGGGAAATATGACTCCTGGAGATGATATCGAAGCATTGGATTTCTTTTCAACTGCAGAGATCAAAGCACAAAACATAGTGTTTGCATTTCCTACAGATGTACGTGTATTGGATGATCTTGTTAATAGGGGATTAATACTTTAATGGTTACACCGTTGCCAATTTATCCCTTCCCAGCGACAAAGAGGGTTTTTATCCATAAATAACAAGTGTGCAAACTTATTTTCTGGTAAATCCTAAAACAATCATTTTTTAGGAAAGTAGGGATTAATCCATGATTATCAACTTAGTAAAGGAACTTAACAGATTGCGGTTTATCTTAATGCGAGGAAAAAGTATTAGAGATTCGATTGCATTAGGGGCAGTGGGTGGTTTACTTGGCACTCTTGCAATGGTCCTTTCAAATTTTCTAATTTTTAAAGCTGAGAAAACTGAAATTCTTTATGGTCATCTAGCAGGCTCAATATTTATGCGCCCCTTTAGAACCAACCAAACCAAGAACTTTATTCTTGGTCAGATATTTCATCTTGTTAACGGAAGTGGAATTGGGCTATTAATGGTACAAGTCTTTAAAAGATTTGGAACGGACTTAGCTCTTTTAAAGGGTTCCATGCTAGGAATGTTCACTTGGCAAGCCCTCTATACCGCGGGACAGCGACTTGGAATTTACACAGCCAAACCACGTCTTACAAAAACAGGTTACTCAGCACTCTGGAATAACTTTGTATATGGCACTGTAACTGCTTATTCAATCAAATGGTTAGCTCACCCATCTGTATTTCCGTCTATTGAACAAACCACAGAATATCCAGAGAACATAGAATCTATCCAAAATAAAGACTTCCATGAGCCCCTATTTAAAGAGTTTGAGAAACCTCCTCAGTTTCATTAAGTGATCTCTACTCCATCTAATTATCGGAAACATCACCAATACCCCCTACTAAAAAAGAGCCTTTCGGCTCTTAATAATATTTATATTGATCTAATTTTAATAAACACTTTTTATCACTCATACTCCCACAATATTCAAACATCTTCCTACCACCTGCACCAGGGATTTCGACGTAACATTGGCTACACTGACATACCGTTGATGCCAATAATAGACTCATCTTCATTCTCATAACATGCAACCGATTGCACCTCTTTTAAGACCCCTCCCTCATTTAGTGGGTGGAAATACCTATATATAGGAAGGAAGCACGTTGACTTGGACAATCAACGTGTTTCTGCATTATTAAGATCACTCTGATTTATCTGTCACGGATTTTATAACCATAGGTGGTATGGAACTATTTAATCAATGCCAGCTGATAAAATGTTTATACCGGTATTTTGTCTTTAATGAATGAACTAATTTGGATTACATTGGCCCAATCCGGAGTCGTTACGTCTCCGAACAAAACTACAATGACCTTCATCCCCCGTGGTGGACGATCGGGCCACGATGTAAGTCCGTCAGTAATAACGATTCCTAATTGAGGCAAAGGCCTTAATCTTGCCGCAGCTTCTAAACCAACCTCATGTCTGTTCCGCCGCCTCCCGCGAGTTGGACCTGTTCCGGACGAAATACCCGACGGCAAAACTCAACAGTTTGATCCACAGCCAAAACCTGGATTCCTTCCTTTTGTCCCAAGGACTTTAAAATACCGGATAGTTCGGCTAGGGTCTGGGCGAGCATATTGTCAGATATACTTCCACTGGTGTCCGCCACAACGGCCACTGAAGGTACAGGACGGCGCATGGACGGAAAAATAACATCTCCCTTTCCAACCTTCCCCTGGCGACGCGAGGGACGACGGTAGGAATAATCAGTTGCCCCGGTTGTATCCGCTATAGCAGATCGGACAGCAGCAGCAAGCTGTTTTCGCCAGTCTACTTTCGGATGAAGTTTTTCTTCTGCCCATCGGGCCCAATGACCGGATACACCGCCTTTACCTCTGGCATGTTCTCCGATTTGCTTGGCAACATGTCGGCGGATTAACTCTCCTTCCGTTAGGCTGAGGCCGGATGGAGACCCTTTACTAGGAGGTTTATCCTCCCAAGGCGCCATTTGACCGGTTGCACAAGAGCCACACCGGCCGGAACCAGGCTGAGGAGGTTCATCTTCAGCATACTCCTGATTAGCCAAACCATTTTGTACTTTGTTCTTTTCCTCGTTATTTTGTTTACCTCCGTACTCTACCTCTTTAGCCTTTGAAGGGTTCCGACCACTGGCATGAGTAGCTTCACCGTTTTCTTTTTCGACTGGGGAAGCTGACTGTTCGTGATTCTTTGTTTGCTCAGTAGAAGACAGCCATTCCTGTTTCTCCAAGGCCGCATAGTATTCCTCTGCTAGGAGGTTTTCCGGTTGTCCAATCGATTCAGGAGTCACCGGTTGAGCTGGAAATTTAACACCTTCACGGATAAGATCGTCTTTAATTTCCGCGTCTGCAGCAATATTGCTTAAACGTGGATTAA
>JADQBO010000126.1 GCA_016278585.1 Desulfosporosinus sp. | reverse complement strand
TATCCTTAAAAATCTCACCAAAATTCATTCCTATACACCTCCAGCTACCTTGTTGTCTTCTGTTACTTGTACCTTAAGAATGGAACTCGTAATTAAGATACCCATAATTAAGAGCGGATATAGTATGTCCATTCATTTAAAAGGCTCCTTGCTAGTTACTAATCAGGGAGCCTTTGGGTCACGAATAAGAATAATGCGAATCGATGTAAGTTTTATTTTCAATCCTGCGATGCTCTATTTATCGTAAAATCATTAAAACCTACTTGAAGCGAAATCCAGTCAGATTCAAATTCTAAAGTCTTTATATAGGTGCCGATTGACATATTTCCATCCTCCCCATCTAACTCCCTAACCGACATACTGTCAATACTTCCAATATCGTCGTTTGGGTTTTTTAAGAGGTTCAAACTCGAAATCCCTTTATAACACTGAACGCCTATAAAGCTTACTTCAATTTCCTCAAACCAATCTTCATACGACTTCATTTTAGTTGCATCAGGATGACTAATACTTTTCCTAGCATCAATTGTAAGCCGCAAAGAACACTTTGCTATTTTGTAATCTATCTCAAGAAGATAGCTTTCCTCAAAAACATACCAGTCAAGATTCATTTAGTCTCCTCATCTTTACCCTTTGCTAATTCTATTGCTGCTTCAATCGCTTTTAATAGTTCATTCGCCATATCTATATTTAGAAGCACTTCTGCGTCCGCACCGTGTTCTTCAGTTACACCAATAATAATCCCGTTGTCATATGCACTTATTATGACCCCTGCACGGCCTCCATCCGAATTTTCATTTTCATTTTCATTTTCATTTTCATTTTCATTTTCAATATATTTTACTGAAGTTCTTCCCACATTTCATTTCATACCTCCTGGAGCAAGTTCTCATTGTCCACGGTTTTATGAATAATTAGAACTGGGTGACCCTTATTCGGTACAAGTCCCTCTCCTGTATATATACTCATTGAAATCCTCAGATTCAGGAAAGTATTTGCCAAATTTATAAGTTAAATCTTCATCTTTACTCAATAGCATTGTAGCACTAGAGTCCCAACAAACTATTTCGGCCACCGCTAGCGGATGTCTAACAATTGGTTTTATCCAAATTTCATTATTCATAATAATGTCAGGTTCGATTTCAAGGTTATCTATATCAAGATTAACTGATTTCCGAAATGCTGATAGTACGCCCCATATGAATTGTAGTACCTCGTTCTCAAGGGCCAGGTTAGTCAACTCTTCGCCAGAAATCCAGACTCTCTTCTTATGCTCCAATAAATTAGGATAATAGTTACACTCAAAATCAGTAATTAAAACTCCTTCTGTCTTCCTTCGAGTGCCTCCAATACAATCCTTAAATCCGTATGATATTTCATTATTTTCGATTCCCATAAGATAGTATTCAATGTAGCACCTCCAAAATGGCAGTTTAAGAACAATGCGAAGCAGAAAGTTTTTGAACTAGAGCATCGTAAAATTACGTTAAAAGACTTCCAATAAATATAACGTAAGAAAGAATAATCGATAATCCTAAATTAATTACTATAGTTATAATACTTCTTAGCATTGTTTTCCAATCTCGTATACCAGCAAATCCAATAGCACCAAGACATAAATTCATCAAAGTGACTACCAAAAGAACTTTCAAAGGGTGTACGCCAAAAATATTATGAATTGGCAAAAAAGCACTTACAACAAGTAAACAAATGCAGATTACCGAAATAATAAATGACCATAAGTTAATATTCTTCAAATTTACTACTGCTGACTTTTTCGCCATAATGTACGACCCTCCTCCCATAAAATATAGGGTGTTCAAACTTCCACTTTCTGATCGGGCAGTCATAGTATTACCTTCAAATATTGAAAACACTCTCCTCAATTTGTCAATAATAGTTAGAAAGGAGAGTGATTTACTATGCAATCAAACAAGACTTGTCAATTGGTCGAACAGTATCTCGGGTATCTAACCGTTATAAAGGGACGCTCAGAAAATACTATTAAGGAGTATCGGACGGATTTATTGATGTTTTTGTTAGGGAGTCACGTAATACACCTGTTCTTCATGGCAATTTCTCAATTGTTAATATTGACTTTGTCAAGTCAATATCGCTAAACGATATGTATTCCTTTATTACATATTGCCAAAATAAACTACATGCTGCCCCTGGTACACGAGCAAGAAAAATCGTATCGATCCGTCAATTCTGGAAATACCTCAAAACCAAGGCCCATCTTATTGATAATAACATTGCCGAAGAATTAGAAACCCCAAAACTCCCTAAGAGGATACCAAAATACTTAAGTCTAGAGGAATCCGTCAGAGTTCTCATTCAAAGTCAGAAGTCACCAAGAGATCATTGTATTATCACGATTTTCTTGAATTGTGCTTTGCGTTTATCTGAGCTTGCTAGTCTTAGTCTTGACCAGGTTGATAATGAGGTCATTCGTGTCATCGGTAAAGGAAATAAAGAACGCAGAATCTTTTTGACTCCTGCGGTCAAAAGATCGATTAACAATTGGTTGCAAATAAGAAATTCTTATAACGTAACGACTAACGCCTTATTTGTTTCTCGAAGGGGAACTCGAATGACAACAAGGGCAATCCAAAACGTGGTTAAGAAATATATCATTGCTTCAGGGCTTGATCCTAAAGCGATATCTGCCCATAAGCTTCGACATACCGCCGCTACCTTAATGTACAAGTACGGGCGGGTTGATATTCGGTCACTTCAGCAAATTCTAGGACATGAGAGCGTAGCCACCACTGAGATATACACTCATATCGACGAGCATCAACTTCAATCAGCCGTAAATTCAAATCCTCTTGCCATGATGTTTAATTAGATTTTCTTAACTACGGGATTATAAGAATAATCGGAAGCGCACTAACGTCCCGTGAATTCCCAAAGCCTGTTCATCCCATCCATATTTACTCATATTTATGGTGGTAATTCAGTGTTA
>JADQBO010000113.1 GCA_016278585.1 Desulfosporosinus sp. | reverse complement strand
ACCGATGACTGCGCTTATTAAACATAGACTGGCTAAGGCAACCACGTTTCTTTTTGATTTAGTTTGGTGAGTAGGTTTTTGTAGGGTGGATATTATCTCGTTGTTCTCCACCATAACTATGCCTCCTTGCTTCTACCTAATTTAGTCATAATCCTAGGAACTGAATGTGTTAAAAGGACCGTCCCCATAACACACCTTAAAAGGACCGTCCCCATAACACACCCAGGCTAACTTCCTTAAGGATATCTGAAAAATGTTAAGGTAAAAGGTGCAAATTATGAAAGTTTATTGGGGTCATTGTTGAGATTTTGTGAACTTTAAATCAGCGTTTAAAATTAACTTAGCAATTTGAACAGAAACTATCAATAAATTCTTGTGGCAGTTTCTTGATTAATAATACTGGTATATTGGACTTGTGCAGCAGACTATGTGATAAACTGCCATGAACCAATCCTTCGAAATCTGTTGGTCCTTTGGTACCAGCAATAATTAAATCAAATTGGTTTTCTGTTGCATATTCATGAATTGCCTTTACGGTATCAGGTATACTTGTATTGGAATGAACTGCTTCTTGTATGACGTTTTTTCCTTTTTCTAAAAATATTTCATTGATTCGGTCATGTATTTTTGAATACTGTTTTTTTCTGCTTGAATCATTGACCCCTATGTATCTCACCCAGTCTGATTTAGAGTTAGTTGGCCAGGTTGGTTTCATAGTATCATCCCCTGAACTTGCTTGTACCTGCAACACGGTTAAATGCATAAAGGGCATACTCTTCCAAAGGTTGGCTGTGTAAACTGCAGCGGAGAAGGACTGCAGCGACCCATCAGTATAAAGTAGTACCTTTAATTGCTGGCAATCATTCGTATCGGAGCAGAAATTATCAATAAATTTTTGAGGTAGCTTCTTGATTAACAACACCGGTATTTTGGATTTATGAAGTAGGCTATGTGCTAAACTGCCGTAAATCAAACCTTTTAGATCTGTTAGTCCTCTTGTACCCATAATTATTAACTTAGCTTGGTTTTTACTTGCATAGTCAATAAGTGCATCAGTTGTTTCTTCAATACTGGATTTAGAATAAATTACTTCGTTAGTAACCTTCATTCCTTTTTCTGAAAATATGTTATTGGTTTTGGTAAGTATCTCATGATTTTTCTTCTTGGTAGATGAATCAGAGGACTGATTGATGACCTGTTTCATCCAATTCGAGGCTGTGTCACCCGGCCAAGTAAATACCCAATTATATTGTCCTATTGAATCTCCGCTTTTATCTAGTACCTGTACCACCGTTAAATGCATATCGGGCATGTTCTTCAGTAGGGTGGCAGCATAAACGGCGGCGGAAAAGGACTGTTGTGATCCATCAGAATAAAAAACCACATTAAACTTAGACTCATTCATATTAAACACCTCTTTCAATCATTTTGGGTTGTTACATTATATTCTGACAAATGTTTATTCCAACGTAACATGTTAGTCTGAAATTAAGGACCTAAGCAATTTCAGAACTGATTTAAGCTTTGATTTAACGTATAATATAATAAACTATGCAGGGAGTGTCATGTTGGAACAAAGAAGTTCTTAAGGTATATTCTAACAGTATCTCAGCCAATCACAACAAATATTTTTGTTAAAAGTAGTATGATCAAACTCTTTTTACAATTTAAGTCAGAACTCATTTAAATTAAATTTTGGAAGGAACGTATTATATGAAGTCAGAATTAAAACGATCGGTTTGCCCTTTCGACTGTCCTGATGCCTGTGGGCTTTTAGTCGAAGTTGTCAACGGTAAAGCTGTAAGGGTTACGGGTGACCCAGAACACTCCTACACTAAAGGGACTTTATGCCCCAAAATGGTTCATTATGAACGAACCGTTCATTCCCCGCAGAGGTTGACCCGCCCGCTATTACGCACTGGAGAAAAAGGCTCAGGCCAGTTTAAGCCTATTACTTGGGATGAAGGGATTCAATGGATTGCCGACCGGTGGAAGGGGATCATTGCCATACATGGAGCGGAGGCTATCTTACCCTATTCCTACGCGGGAACGATGGGTGTCGTTCAACGCAATTGCGGGGAAGGGTTTTTCCATCGCATGGGAGCTTCCCAATTGGACCGTACGATTTGTGCCTCCTCTAAGGGTTACGGTTGGTCTTCAGTCATGGGGAATACCCTAGCGCCCCATCCAGATGAAGTAGCAAAGAGCGATTTTATACTTTTGTGGGGCACGAATGCCTTAGCCACTAACATTCATCTTCTGCACAATGTCCGAGAGGCGAAAAAACGTGGTGCTACGGTTTGGCTGATTGACACCTATGAAAATCCAACAGCGCAAATTGTCGATCAAGTTGTCTTAGTAAGACCTGGGAGAGATGGAGCTTTGGCTCTCGGCATAATCCATATCCTGGTTCGTGAGGGGTGGATAGATAATCTGTTTATTTCCAAGTATGTTCAGGGCTTTGAGCAATTGCGAACAGAGGTTTTGCAGGATTATACACCGGATAAAGTTAGTCAGATTACCGGAATTGAAATAAATTTGCTCGAAAAAATGGCACTTCAGTATGCCAGAGCTCGCGCGCCGTTTATTGCTCTGGGATCGGGACTTTGTCGTTATGGGAATGGTGCTATGACTGTAAGGGCTATTACTTGTCTTCCCGCACTAGTTGGAGCTTGGGGCAAGCCGGGAGGAGGGTTATTGGCTAGTGCTTCATCCGGGGCTGCCTTTGTCACAAGTCAGATAACACGTGAAGATTTATTAAAAGAACCAACCCGAGTTGTAAATATGAATCAGTTAGGCTATGCGCTGATGGAGTTATCGAAACCGCCGATCATGAGCATGTACGTATACCACTCTAACCCAGCCGTCGTAGCCCCAGACCAAACGATGATTATCAAGGGGCTTAGGCGAGATAACCTGTTTACGGTTGTTCATGAACGGTTTATGACAGATACAGCTCTTTATGCTGATATTGTTTTG
>JADQBO010000421.1 GCA_016278585.1 Desulfosporosinus sp. | reverse complement strand
AAGTCATATCACAGTCCACACATATCCTGAAAGTCACCCTAATAAAGGCATAAGCACCTTCCGAGCAGATATTGACGTCTCAACCTGTGGTATGATTTCTCCTCTAGCCGCACTAAATTACCTTCTAACTAGTTTTTCTTCAGATATAGCGATTATTGACTACCGAGTCCGGGGATTTACACGAGATCTTGATGGCAGAAAGTTTTTTATTGATCATAAAATTAACTCCATCCAAAATTATATTTCAAAAGAAAAGAAAGACCTCTACCAAATGATTGACGTTAATGTTTATCAAGAGAATATTTTTCAAACTAAAATGATTTTAAAAGACTTTGATTTGGATATTTATCTATTTGGCACAGCGAAACATGAACTCTCTCCAAATGAAAAGAAACGAATTAAGCAACGAATAAAAAAAGAAATGGCTGAAATATACCATGGAAGGAACATACCTAGGGTCTAGGTCTAGAGATAGTAAGATACTAGTAGGACGTAGCCAGGGTTCAAAAGAGTATAAGGTTCCTGATGGTTAAAATTTTCCCATCTATTCGTGCAATTTTCTTGATCCCCTTTCAGCAGCAGGTTTTTATTCCTGCCCTAAGATAGACGCTGCTTGCGAATGAGTATAATCTATATTCCACTGAGCGTATTTGCTATCACCACGGTGATCTACCAAACGATAGTTTTCTTTAAGAAAATTTCCGAAATCTAAGGTAACTTTATTAGAACCCCAAATATTAAGGTGACTTGAATTGTTCATATCGACTTTAAAATCAAACTCTACTTCAGTCAGCTTATCGTTATAATTAATAAATGGAATTTGATTTTCCTCAGCAATCTTCTCTACCTTATTAAACATCTTAGCTGGCTCTTCTATCCAGTTTGTTGAACCAGCTGTACTGTTATAATCATAAGGCATGTTTGTAAAAATTAACTTAAAGCCTTCTTTTTGAGATAGATCAATGATTTTAGTTAGATAGTCCTTAGTCTTAGGTGGCAGGTCTATCGTTCCTGTTGTTAAACCATTATTTGAGGATTCTTTCCCATACTTATCCGTACCAGCTTCAAAACCCTTAGCGAAATAGCCCGCAGAACTATCATAAAGGAAATCTCTAGATGTCAATTCCTTCCATCTATCATGATATTTCATGATCGGTATCAAATAGTTTTTCCATTCCTGACGGGGAGTACAATTTATAATCGCATTAAGTTTATTTATTGAAAGATTCAGGTTATCGATAGCATTCCTGACATACCCTTCTTCCCCATATTCATCTTTTAAGCCTAAATAGTATAGATCAACTACCACAATAGGGTTATTATGGTTCTTTAACACTTCCTTTAGCAAGTAATAGGTAACATCAATAGGCTGTCCACCAGTTGCATAATTATAACTAGTAATACCCTCTTGATGCCATAATACATTTGGATCAATCCCACCATTCATGTGACTTGAACCCATTAATACAACATCATAAGCATTTCCAGTATGATTATATAAGCCCTCGATCAGTTTACTGCGGTGGCCTGTCTTAATAATAAATACTGAATTTAGAATCGAAACGACACCTATTACTAAGATAATAAAAATAATACTCTTTAAGATTGCTTTTTTAAGCACGGTAAAATCCCCCTAAAACTGGAAATAAATAAATTGTTCCGGATTATACCCTGGCCCATACATACCGAAAATAAGGATAATGACTATAACACTTAAGTATAAAGACCACCTTAACGCTATATTTTGTTCCGATAATTTAGTACGAATGCTTCCTTTCCGTTGCAACAAATTTACTCCTAAAATAACACCTATACTCAAAATCGCTAGTATTAAATCTTGCGGGGTTAATCCCAACTTATAAATAGAACCATTTACAAAGACCTCTGGATTAAAAATGAGCATATTTTGGATTATAATAAGTGCACTTGTAAATGAATTAGCTCTAAAAAATATCCAGGAAAAATTAACAAGTAGAAATGTCAACAATACCTGAAACAACCTATAACTAAAAGCCGTTGTCTTAATTCTAAAGGCTTTGATAATCATTCGTTTTATTGGTTTTATCAAGTCACCAATTACTTGATAAACTCCGTGTAGTGCCCCCCATATAATGAAATTAAGTGTTGCCCCATGCCACAAACCTGCTACAAGAAAAACAGCTGTGATATTAAAATAATATCTTAGCCTTCCTTTCCTATTACCACCTAGAGGAATATACATATAGTCCTTAAACCAGGCACCCAATGTAATATGCCATCGTCTCCAGAACTCTTTGATAGATTTTGAGTAATAGGGACTCTTAAAATTTTGAGATAACCTGAATCCCATGACCTCCGCTGTCCCTCTGGCTATGTCTGAATAAGCCGAGAAATCGCAATAGATTTGAAAAGCAAAAAACACGGTAGCTATAGCTATTTCAAATCCTTTATAGGCACCTGGATTGTTGTACACAGTATTTACGAGTATCGCTAACCTATCCGCTACCACCATCTTTTGGATGAGTCCCCAGCCTATTAATAACAAACCATTTTTTACTCGAATATAATCAAAAGAGTGTTTCTCATCAAACTGATGCAGTAAATTCTTGGATTTTTCAATAGGGCCTGCAACTAATTGAGGAAAAAACGATACAAATAAAGCATATTTACCCAGATTTCTCTCTGCCTTAACATCTTGTCTATAAACATCTATCGTATAACTAAGAGCTTGAAAGGTATAAAAAGATATTCCAACCGGAAGTAAATAATCAAAGGATGGTATGTAAATAGGACTATGAAGGTATGCAAATATCCTTTCAATGCTATGTCCAAAGAAATTGTAGTATTTAAACATAAACAAGATACCTAGATTACTTGAAAGGCTTAGCAAAACCCACAATTTCTTAAGTTTTAAAGACTGTTTTTCATCATAAATTCGATTTGCTCTTTCTATTAACAAACCACTCAGGTAAGTAATCATAGTTGAAGTCGCAATAAGAATAG
>JADQBO010000210.1 GCA_016278585.1 Desulfosporosinus sp. | reverse complement strand
ATTCCCTCTAATTCATCTAAGTGCTGACAATCCGCGATAACTCTCGGGATCCAGCGCTCTCCTTCGACTTCAAGAATATTTAGAGCCGTATTATGTTGCCACGGTGTTTTTGCCCACTCATGAACCTTAAATCCAAGGGCTTTGGTAATCATTAGCTTTAGGGTTAATCCGTGGGTTACAAGACAAATCGTCTCTCCGGAATGAATTTGAATAATATTCTGCAAAAAAGCCCATGCTCTTTCCAATACAAGTTCCATGCTTTCCCCGCCAGGCGTAGTGACTAGATGCGGCTCCGAGTCCCATATTTTAAAGATGTCTGGGTAAGATCCCCGTAACTCTTGCCAAATACACCCTTCCCACTCTCCAAATGAAAACTCACGCAACGCTGAATTTAAACCTAATTTTTCCACTCTAAGTTCACGGCGAATCTCTTCTGCTGTATTAATCGCTCGAAGGGAATCACTAGAATAGATGTGGTTTATTCCCTCGTCTCTTAACCTTAGGGCTAAAGAACGCGCTTGAAGTATCCCCTTTTCTGTCAGCGGAGAATCCAAACTTCCTTGAACTCGACCCTCAATGTTCCATATTGTCTGCCCATGACGCGTGAGTATAATCCGTGTCATAAAAATACACCCCTTAAATTAAAAGGGTAGGGAATACTCCCTACCCTTCCCCAACTTGCCGTAAGACTCCAGGTTTCTGACCCCGCTCTCGCAGGTGGGCACCTAGTCCAAACTTTCCAACTTCCCTAATTCCTAAGAATAGGGCTTGTTGTAATTGCCTAACATTTAGTTCCCTAGTCACATAATAGGATCAAAACCATGGTAGTCTATACGCACAAGTCAGGATATGTTTATATTATATCACCACAGTACGAAAAAATCTCTAGCAAATGCTTGGAAATTATCGTTTTCGTAGTTTGTCCTCGACCTCAGCTACCCGATCTTGAAGTAAGGCAATGGCCATTTCCTGATTACGTACACGACGCTTTAGATGATCTACGAGCTGAGTTAGTTCTCCAACATCCTCTGTCATAGATTCAAAGGCTCCTCCAAAACGAGTCTTATCTTCGTTACCTAGTTTCTCAGAATCTACCCTTTCCGTTGAAACAGTATCAACCGAGTTTTCTTCAATGGTTTCAGTTTCCAATAAATAACGAAAGCGTGCATATCTTGAGTTGCGTCCAGGTTGAACTTCAATTACACCGTCTTCAGCTAAAGCTTGTATAGCTCGTTTTAAAGTTACACTTGCAGCACCTGTTTCACGCTGAATATCTGAATATGCTAACTCAAATTCCTTTCCTTGGTACATACTAGAAATTTTTTCGAAAAATTCGACAAATTTTCGATGAGTTTTTTCCTTTAATCTCAATGCTAGTCCATCCTTCCACAACAAGAATAATATAATTTAAAAATCATTTATATTATATCAAATTTATGGAAAAATGCTATACTGAATATTGTTAATAATTAAATTTAATCAAACTATTTAGACTAAAAATTCATTTATCTAATCCCTATCTACCTTTAATACACCGCTTCTTTAGGGCGTTTCTGATCTGGGCGGAGGAATAAGTGACACTTATCTGTACTGTAGAAGGATATTTGTAGAGCGGAAGCCTTAGTCTAATCTCCATAAAGTTTTTGAATAACCTCATCTGATAAACCAAAGGTATGTTCTTCCGATGGGAATAAGCCTGTTTTAACTTCTTTATGATATTCCTGTATAGCTTGAACACCCTCTAATCTTAGTTGGGCATATTGCTTAACAAACTTCGGTTTAAATCGTTTAAAAAGTCCTAAAATATCGTGAAATACTAGAACTTGTCCGTCACAATCCAGCCCCGCTCCTATACCAATGGTTGGTATTTTCAGTCCGGTGGAAATTTGGGCTGCAACCTGTCTTGGTATTGCTTCAAGTACAAGTAGAAAAGCCCCTGCCTGCTCTAGAGCCTGACCATCTTCAAGTAATTGTCTAGCACTATTGAGGTCTCGTCCCTGAACCTTAAAACCACCAAGCTGACTTGCCGTTTGAGGAGTTAGTCCTATATGCCCTACAACAGGTATTCCCGTACGGGTTAGAATTTTAACAATTGGAACAATATCCAAGCCCCCCTCCAGCTTTACAGCATCCGCTCCGCCTTCTTTGATGAGTCTTCCTGCATTCATTATAGCAAGATCAAGGGTTGCATAACTCATAAACGGCATATCGGCAATTACAAAGGTTTCCATCGCTCCCCTACGGACTGCCTTAGTGTGATGGAGCATTTCTTCCATTGTTACTGGGACTGTAGAATCATACCCTAAGACCACCATTCCCAACGAATCACCTACCAGGATTGTATCCACACCAGTTTCTTCAACTAACTGTGCTGAAGGGTAATCGTAGGCCGTTAACATACTGATCCTCTCACCCACATGTTTCATCTTTTCAAAATCTGGAATCATTTTTTTCATCACATTTCCTCCTCGAAAACCTAATTCAAATAATTTATTAAGTTTACCAGTCATACTCCTTGAAATTTTTGCATAGGTAGTTATCAATCAAAAGGAGGGATAACCCATGTCAAAATCCTTTCAATTTAGCTTAATTCTAAAAGGGATACTCTTAGCATCCATCTTAGCCATGTTGTTGTCTCTAGTATTTAGTCTTCTCCTCTCCTACACATCACTTCCCGAATCCGAACTGTCCATCAACATTATTTTTGGTTCGAGTGTGTTTATCGCTTCGTTCTTTACAGCTTACCAAGCAGGTACAAGGGGTTTGTACTATGGATTATCTGTAGGTATTGGGTTTATCTTTTTAGTACTAATCCTATCAACGATTCTATGGTCGGATACTCCATCTTGGCTTAAAATGGCTGAGAAAACGATTGTGGCACTTGTTTCGGGTGGATTAGGCGGAATCGTCGGAGTCCTTTTTCCACAATCTTAATTCACAATTCTGGAACCACACCCTTGATTGAAGAGGGAAATCTCACTAT
>JADQBO010000055.1 GCA_016278585.1 Desulfosporosinus sp. | reverse complement strand
TTTTCCTATTCCAGATCAAGAGCCGGAACAAAACGTAAGAAGCGCCTAGAAATTTAATTGTTTCACTCCTTACATCTTCCACCCTCATCCCATTATCAACTCAAAACAAAATACGTTGCGTGAGAATTCTCATCCTCTCAACCAACGCACTAAACATTTCTACATCGAACTCTTTAAGCAAAATCTTCCTGGAACTGTACATTTGTAAGATTTTGAACTTCCGCTAATCCTACGAATGCCGTCCATTGTGGCAGTTTTTTGCCTCCATCAAAACTGCTTCCCTATAGCAGACTACTACCTCTGAATTTTAATCATTGCCTCATCTAATTCCCTGTCATAGCCCACGAAAATAATAGGAATAAATCCGTTTCCTTGCCAGAAAAGTCTTGCTAATGCCCTGCACCCCTCAATAATTCCAACAGTTCCTTTTATCATTTCTTGAAGAATATTTTGGGTTACTTGTACTGCGGGGCTTGACGAAATATTTTTAGCCCAAATGTAGCTGAGGAGGTTTCTTAATTCGTATTGAATATTTTGGTTTCTTTCACCCATGTTAAAGTTAATTATAGACTGATAATCTTCTTTAAAGTACGAAACTCTTACTGATTTTCCGCCTGCGCTACAAAATTCCACATTACATCAAACTTATCAAAAACGACCCCGTGGCAAGGGCTGAAAAAGGTTTGTTGTAAAGGTATACCCACTTTCCCTTCTTCAGACAAAGTAGCAAAAGCGTGCTTAACCTCATCAATACTGCACTCTACAGCAATGGATAACCGCTCGGAAGGCGCATCATTCAGTTCACCCATACAATCTGATAAGCGCATAAAGTTATCGCCAAACGGAATAGTTGCCTGTACAATCCAATTTCTTTGATTTTCAGGTATTGACATTGGGTTATCTGGGCTTTGCGGGATGTCTGAAAACCGCATGATCTCTGATACCACTGTCTTAAACGCTCTTGAGTAAAGCTCAATAGCCTCCTGGCAGTCGCCTCTAAAGGTAAGATAAGGTCTGATTTGCATTTTAATTTCCTCCTTGGCTTAATTATGATTGCGCCAGTATCCCACTATTATTCTTCACTACACAAAAAGTGTTTATTCTATTTTAGCGATTTCAACTCAACAAGAAGAACGGAACAACGTATGTTTATGAATCTACCAACTACTGGGACAAGGCAAAGCAGCAATCAAGAAGCAAGCGCATTTGTGTCGGCAAGCTTGATGATGACGGCAACCTGATTGCTTCAAAGCGCCTCTCTGAAGCACAAGTGGAACTTCCCTTAAAGCCTGGGCCATTACCCACCACTCGGCTAAAACATAGCTTTTACGGGGCCACTTACCTTTTCGATTCCCTGGGTGAAGTTCTAGGTATTACTGCAGATTTGAAATCATGCTTTCCGCAGCAATACAGGCAAATTCTGTCCATTGCCTACTTCCTGATTCTTGAAGATAGGAATCCATTAAGTCGTTTTCCCAAATGGGATCGAACACACGTGCATCCTTATGGAAAAAACATTTCTTCTCAGAGAAGTAGTGAACTGTTCTCATCCATAACCGAGGAGGGAAAGGAACATTTCTTTCGGCTTCAAGGAAAACGAAGAAGTGCGAATGAATATTGGGCCTATGACACGACCAGTATTTCATCCTATTCCGAATCCTTAAAGCAGGTAAAATATGGACACAACAAAGACCATGATCCGCTTCCTCAGATTAATCTTGCGCTACTGTTTGGTGAAGAATCAAATCTGCCCTTTTATTACCGCAAACTTGCCGGTAATATCAGTGACGTCAAGACGGTTAAAAAACTACTTGCAGACATGGAGTTTCTTGGCTTTGGCAAGGCGAAGCTGGTTATGGACCGAGGCTTTTACAGCGAAGAGAATATTAACAATCTTTATCAAAATCATCTGAAGTTCCTCATTTCAGCCAAAGTATCCTTGAAGTTTATCCGTATGGAACTGGATAAGGTAAGGGATACCCTAAGGACACGAGCAAACTATAATGCTGTCTATCAGATTTATTCACATACAGCCATGATTTCCTGAAACTATTCACAGGAAAGGCCCTATAAGGGAGACACAATCAAAGATAAACGACGTATGTATCTTCATATTTACTTTAACAGCGAAAAGGCTCTTGAACACGAGAAGAACATGAATGCCATGCTCGACATGTTGGAAGCGGAACTGATTTCCGGAAGTCGTAAACCAGAGCATGAACGACAGTACGCCAAGTATTTCAAGATTAATACGACACCGGTACGGGGAACGAAGGTCACAGTTAAACAGGAAGCGGTGGACGCTGCCGAAAAGGATTATGGGTTCTTTGCTCTTATCAGCAATGAAATTAAGGATCCGATAAAGGCTCTAGAAACATACCGTAACAAAGATCTTGTAGAAAAAGCCTTTGGCAACCTGAAGGAACGCCTGAACATGCGGCGCACTGGCGTTTCATCGGACAGTGCACTGGAAGGAAAACTCTTTGTTCAATTCATTGCTCTGATCTATCTTTCTTACATAAAAAAGCAGATGTCAGAACAGAGTTTATATAAAAGCTATACAATGCAAGAACTTCTGGATGATCTTGATGTTATCGAATGCTTTGAACAGCCAGGCAATGCTCTACGTGTAGGTGAGGTAACAAAGAAACAGGAAGGACTTTATAAGAGCCTTGGAATTAAGCCGCCAGCCTCGTTATAAATCATTGGGAATTTAGGCTTAATACGAACCCCGTGCCTGACACCAACTTACTTGACAAATTCCGTTTCTGATCACTAACAGGCTTCTTCACTCCTGTTGTCGACTACCTGAATTAGATATATTTTAAACTTGTAGGACGACTTTTTTTCCTTTATATTCATCAACGGATATATACTCTTTAGTAAGGATATTTCCCTCGGATGTTTTGTGATCTAGAAACTTGGCTTCCTCTCCTTGTTTTAGAAATACAACTGGAACGATTTCTGCGACTTTATTATTACTATCTTCAAAA
>JADQBO010000024.1 GCA_016278585.1 Desulfosporosinus sp. | reverse complement strand
AGATAAACTTTTTATCTTTGATTACACTTAGGGTTGTAACAATTACTTTTTCATTTTCAACCTTGCTTTCAACAATAAATTGTTCAAGCTTATCGTTTTGGCTGTAATTCATGGTTTGCCCGATGTCTGCAGCGGCCTTGACAGAGGAACTTGTATTATCGTTCTTAACAAATAGGACATAGGAACCTATCATAATTATTACAGCTGCAAGACCGATAATACTGAAAAGTGCTGCGTTACTCTTTTCGGGTTGGGTGAACGTTTGTTTTTTCTCTTTACGATTTTTTTTCAATATAATTCTCTCCCTATAAAATTATTGAAGGTATCTGGATACAATAGACCTTTGCAAAAATCTCTTGACAGGTTTAAACTTAAGAAGTCACTGATTTGATGCCTTGCGAAGTGTTGGCGTAATCTGGTTAAGGCTTGTAGATGAGCATAGTTAATATATATGCAAAGGCTGTGCCAATTCTTGAAACCCTAATTATAGCTTGCAACTTGAGTAACTCAGTTTTAACGCAAACACGGTACCTTAAAGAATTATAAGCCCCCACCGAAGTAGAGTACGGGGGACTACTCCCACTTCTTAGAGTGGGAGTCTTGCAATAGATAAGTAGCTTAGTTTAATAAACTGTGGGATTTCCCACACTATGTTGAGGGAAATCCCACAGTCAGGAGGGTCTAGTATGCGGAGGGTTCTGATCGCGGATGATGAAGCAAATATGCGCTGGGTTTTAGAACGAGCATTGAGTAAAGCGGGTTATGATGTAGAAACAGTGGAGAATGGGCAACTTGCTTTAAAGCGAGCATTAGCTGAACGTCCTGATCTTGTTCTTTTAGATTTAAAAATGCCAAAGATGGATGGCCTAAGTGTCCTAAGGGCTCTGAAAGAGCATTATTTGGATTTGATGATTGTCATGATGACGGCACACGGAAGTACTGCAACAGCGGTCGAGGCCATAAAAGCTGGAGCTCATGATTATTTGATGAAACCCTTCGATATTGAGGAACTGCTTATTACTGTATCTAAGGCCTTTGAAGTCGAAAGCTTGCGTGAACAGGTGAATTACTTAAAGGGAGAATCCCAAAGTGATGGGTGGCAATTGGTTGGAAACAGTGATGCGATGCAAGCAGTTAAGCACCTAGTGGAGCGCGTCTCCCATACTCCCGCAACGGTGCTTATTCAAGGGGAATCGGGGACTGGGAAGGAACTGGTAGCTCACGCTATACATACCTTAAGTTCGCGTGTTAACGGACCGTATATTCGAGTTAATTGCGCTGCGTTGACGGAGAACTTGCTGGAAAGTGAGCTGTTCGGACATGAAAAAGGAGCGTTTACAGGAGCTCATGCTCGGAAGACCGGTCGTTTCGAGTTAGCTGATGGTGGTTCCCTCTTTCTCGATGAGATCGGCGAGCTATCCTTTAACGTTCAGGCTAAGTTATTAAGGGTTCTTCAGGAGCGGACGTTTGAGCGGGTCGGCGGTGAGAAAACCATTAAAGTAGATGTTCGAATTATTGCGGCAACAAACAGAGATTTACTAAAAGAGGCTCAGGAAGGGCGTTTTCGTGAGGATCTTTACTATCGTCTCAGTGTATTTCCTATTTCTATTCCTCCATTAAGGGAGCGCCGAGAGGATATTCCTTCTCTTGCTGAGCATTTCTTAAAGAACCTAAGAACATACGGGCAAAACAAAACCTTTGGTCCTGGGGTCATCGATCAACTCACAAGGTATGACTGGCCGGGAAACGTACGTGAACTAGAAAATGTGGTAGAACGTTTGGTGATTATTTCCCAGGCTGCAGTTATTGGAACAGATGGCTTGCCCGTTTTTAAAACCTCCTCGAAAGAAGTGGAGGTTTCTGGTGCCTTTGTACTGCCACCGGAGGGGGTTTCCCTCGAAGAGCTGGAGAAATCCTTTCTACAGCAGGCCATGGAACAAACGGGAGGGAATCAGAGCCAGGCTGCCAAACGATTAGGCCTTTCCAGGCACGCGTTTTTATACCGCTTGGAAAAGTACGGAATAGATCCACATTGGGGGATATAAAGGTAAAGGTGCTGATAATTCGTTTGGTTTCAGAAAACGAAAGGATAGGGTGGAGGATTTCTTTGCCGAATCAGATGTATGAACCTTCTGCACAAAACCGTGCCAGGGCTTTTTTTGACCTTATGGCTATCGGACTTGTTATCACGATTTTAACGATTATTCATTATAAGAACTATCACCACGAAGTGGACTATCACATTCTTCTGCAATTTGCCTATTATCTCCCAGTGATTTATGCGGCTATGCGGTTTGGACCTGTAGGAGGGGTCGTATCAAGTTTTGTTATCACGCTGCTTTTTATACCACTCATGGTACATTTTCAAGATACGTTGACACCAGCCGCTAAGTATACGCAATGGGTTGAAGTCGGCTTAATTAACGTTATCGGCTGGTTAACAGGCTTTTTAACGGATGAGGAGCGGAAGGCGAAACGAAAATATCAGCTTGCCCTAAGTGTTCAGAAAGATTTGTTTGAGAAGTTGAAACAGGAAGGGCAGGAACGCGAACGATTAGAGGGAGAGATTCGTCAAACAGAAAGAGTAACGGCGCTGGGGCATATGAGTGCTGGTTTGGCACATGAAATCCGTAATCCTTTGGGTATAATGAAAGTGAGTATCCAAATGCTGGCCCAGGAAAAAAGTGATGATGGGGTTATTTCGGAGTATTGCAGGGTACTTATGGAAGAGTGTGAACGGTTAAATCGCTTGGTGAGCGAGTTTCTGTCCTTTGCCCGGCCTAAAGGATTGTTACGTGAACGGATTGCTCTGGGGGAACTTTTAGATCAAGGTGTCAGCTTGATTCAGCCTGCCCTTCGGCAAAATCATATTAAGTTAGAACAAGCGCAAAATCCTATTTCTGAGCAATGTGTTGAGGTGGACCCAGATCAGATGAAACAAGTCATACTTAATATTCTAATCAATGCCATTGATGCGCAAGGGGAGGGCGGTGTGA
>JADQBO010000134.1 GCA_016278585.1 Desulfosporosinus sp. | reverse complement strand
ATTCCCGTTACATTCACTCTTTTCCCCACCATTATTCCTCCCCGCTCCTTTTAGCTTTTTTGCGAGGCGGCAATTCTACGAAGGATTTCTGCATGTTCCAAAACATTTCCAGTTCCAATAGCCACACAGGACAAGGGGTCCTCCGCAATGTGCACCGCAATACCCGTTTCCTCTGAGATTAGTAAATCCAAATTGCGCAATAAGGAGCCGCCGCCTGCCATCATAATACCCCGGTCCATAATATCGGAGGATAATTCCGGTGGAGTTTTTTCTAAACATGATTTAACAGCATCCACAATTGCCATGACTGGTTCTTGTAACGCTTCTTGAATTTCTTCTGAGGTTACTTCAATGGTTTTAGGAAGTCCTGTTAATAAATCCCGTCCGCGTACGGTATACATTCCTTTTTCTGCTTTGTAGGCATATCCAATTTCAAATTTAAGGGTTTCCGCCGTGCGATAACCAATCATTAAGTTATAGCGTCTTTTTATGTGAGCAATGATCGCATCATCCATTTCATCCCCAGCCACACGGATCGAACGGCTTGTTACGATTCCCCCTAAGGATATTACGGCCACTTCTGTTGTCCCTCCGCCAATGTCAACAATCATGTTCCCTGTTGGTTCACTGACTGGAAGGCCTGCACCGATTGCTGCAGCCATAGGCTCCTCTAAAATAATCGGATCTTTAGCACCCGCCGCCATAGCTGCTTCTTTTACAGCCCGTTCTTCAACTGGGGTAACTCCTGAGGGTACACAAATGACGACACGGGGACGGATAAACGGATGCTCAGTTCCTAGAGCACGACTGATAAAATATTTCAGCATTTTCTGGGTAACGTTAAAGTCAGAGATGACCCCATCTTTTAAGGGGCGAATAGCAATGATATTACTAGGAGTCCGACCGATCATCTCCTTGGCACTGTCACCTACGGCCATAGGAGTCTTAGTGGTTATATCCATCGCCACCACAGACGGTTCCCGTACTACAATTCCTTTGCCCTTTAGATGAACCACGGTGTTTGCAGTTCCTAAATCTATTCCTAAATCCTTGCTAAAAAAATTAAACATGGTTTATAAAGCCCCCTTATCGTAGTTCGATATTCGTAGTTCGTGGTTCGAATAGACGCGAACAAAGTTCGCACAAAATTTTAATGCCAGAAAGTCTAATTCGTCCTTCGATTCGCAGAATCGAATTCACATTCGAACCACGAACCACGACTATAGGATTCCCCGTTCTTTTAAGCTAATAAAGCGATTATCTCCGATAATCACGTGATCTAACACTTCAATTCCGAGAATCTTACCACCATCTGACAGGCGACGTGTTACTTCAATGTCTTCCTGACTAGGGGTTGGATCCCCACTGGGATGATTATGCAATATAATAATGGCGTTGGAGTTACGCCGTATTGCTTCTTTAAAACACTCTCGTGGGTGTACCAAGGATGAATTGAGCGAACCTATTGAGACTGGGCTGATTCCTAAGACATGGTTTTTTGTTGATAGTGAAACAACCCGGAAATGTTCCCGGTCAAGGTATCGCATTTCTTCCATGACTATGTGGGCTACATCCTGAGGAGAATTGACCACGGGTCTGGACATTGGATCCACGGAAACTGAACGACGCCCTAGTTCTAAGGCGGCCTTCACTTCTGCGGATTTTGCTTTCCCTAAGCCATGTATTTGGGCTAACTCATGGACGGTCAGTTTCCCTAAACCGGAAAGACCACCAACGTTCACCAAGATACGTTCCGCTAAGGTCAAGACGTTTTCTCCCTTGATGCCTGTCCGTAAAAGAATGGCCAATATCTCGTGGTTGGATAGCGCTTCAGGGCCTAATTGGTAAAGCCGCTCACGTGGTAGAAGTTCCTCTGGTAAATCCTTCAAACGACGATAATCCATCATCCACCTCACGTGAAGCGACATTTGTCTGCTCAATCCCCCACGCTCTAAGCTGTTCCGAAACATATTCCATGGGTAAGCCAATGACGTTGGTTAACGATCCCTGAATAGACGTGACAAATTTACCGGCTTCCCCTTGAATCCCATAAGCCCCTGCTTTGTCCATCGGTTCCCCGCTGGCCACGTATGCTTTTACCTCATCTGCGCTAAGTTCACGAAACTGAACAATAGTTTCTACCACATCCGTCGTGATTTTTCCCGATCCGGAGATTAACGCTAAGCCCGTTAACACAACATGAGTTCGACCACTTAGCCTTTGAAGTGTTTCTTCCGCTTCCGCTGGCGAAGCCGGTTTCCCTAAAATACAGGAGTCAAGGACCACCATTGTGTCTGCACCTAACACCACATCCAGAGAATCCCCTCCGAGTTCTAACCAATGGGATAACCCCGCTTCGGCCTTGCGTAAGGCTAACTCTTTAATGCCAATCTCTGGGGAAATCCCTTCTGTCAATTCTTCTGAAACAGAAGCTTTGATGGTTTCAAAAACGTACCCTCCCTCGCGAAGCAACATCGCCCTTCGAGGAGACGAAGAAGCAAGTACGAGCATATTACACCTTCCTTGACAGTAAATACCCTCCCAGAGCTCCAAGAATCGTAGCAATTGTAATATTTATGCGACAACCAAAGGAGAGTGAGAGGAAAAAGAAATCTATGTACGTATGTGAGGGTATATCAATGACAGCCGGCCGTAAAAACGGAGCAAATAAACCGTATTTCTCCAAGCCAAATCCGACTAAAGTCCCCAGTGCAGCACCGATCATAATAAGCAAGACCGTTCTTCCTGTACCCGAGGAATTTCGTCCAACCGCCATAAATCCTTACCCCTTCCGTCCATAACAAGTCTGCAAAAATAATTGAATGGACTCCCTTCAGAGTCTTCATATAAGTTTAGCATCTTCCCCTTTACTAAGCAAGTTCGACACAGTTCTTCTTCACTATATAAAACGTGAAAAAAACAGCCTCACTTAGCTGTGAAATGCTGTTTCACCGGCGAAACACACGGACGGTCCCCACGTTCACCTAAAGGGTGAAC
>JADQBO010000422.1 GCA_016278585.1 Desulfosporosinus sp. | reverse complement strand
AAGAACACTCATTCGTGTGAGACAACATTCGTTCATGGAAGGACTCCCACCCAAGACGTTCATCGTAGTCAGTGTTGTTTTCAGCTTGAAGAAGCGGCTCGCAGTAAACATCAAGTGGACATCCTCTATCGCAAAGATAAGGAATCGGCACGCCAACTCAGACTAAACCCTTTAGGGATCGTCTATTACTGGGTCCTAGATAATTGGTATCTTATCGCTCAGGATGAATGTGATCAGAGGATTAAAACATATTTGGTGAATCGTATTTTAGATGTTACACGGTTAACGGAATCTTTTTGCCCGGTAGAAGGGTTTGATCTAAAAACTTGGTATCAATATGCGTGGGGGGTTTACCGAGATCAAAATCCTATATCAGTAATCATTCGGTTTCATAATTATTACACAACCTTAAATCGTGTAAAAGCAGAACTGGCTAAACGCAAAACCTGCACTTTAATTAAGGATGGAGACGGACTTCTGATGAAAGATCAGGTCGAGGGACTAGATGAATTAGCGGTTTGGTTACGTGGATTTGGAGCGGGGGCAGAGGTTATAGAACCTCCGGCACTTATAGAAAAGGTTACTAAGGAATTTACGAACCTCCTGCAAATGTATGGAGGTGATTCCCTTGGACTTGATTGATCGAATGGGCAAAATTATGGCCTTGCTTGAAGTCCATCCAGAGGGGCTGTCTGGCAGTACCTTGGCCGATAGATGCGGTGTTCCTTGGGGGACGATGAAACAGGATCTGAAAGTGTTAGCATCTTCCATTGATACGACGTTTCCTTTATACACTGATCACGATGAAGGAAATGATGACGAGAGGGATTTATTTCAGCCAGAAGTCAAATGGTTTATGGCTGCTGCAGAAAAGCGATACACACCAGTCCATTTGAACGTACGCGAGGGAATTAAGGTCTTAGGTGCTTTGGATTACTTACAGGAAGAAAATGCTCTGAAAGAAAGGCTCAGACAAAAGATCTTGGCCGGCTTTGACTTTGAAGAGGAAGAGAGCTATCGTTATATCAAAGGTGAGCTTGCGCCCTTAGAGCCGATTCAAGGGGATGCTTTTTCCTTGATTGAAAACGCAATTTGGAAAAGCAGGCGAATAATAATTACATTTAATGGCAGAGAGATAACGGTGGACCCCTTAGGAATCGTTTACTACTCACGTTTAAGACTTTGGTATTTGGTGGCTCAACATGGAGACTTGGTAAAGACTTATCAACTAAAAAACATCCAAGAATTAAAGGAAACCAGCGAACCCTTTGTTTATCCGGAAGGTTTTACCCTGAAGAGTTGGATTGGCCCGCGTTGGGGGATGGAATATGGGGATTTGATCCGAGTCAAAGTTCGATTTCTTAATCGTTCACAAACCCTTACGAAGGTGCACAAAGATGTAGCCCACCGAATGAGTAAATTAACGACCTTAGAGGATGGCTCAATTCTCTTTCAAGATGAAATCATTGGAGTCAATGAATTTATTACCTGGGTCTTAGGGTTTGGATCGGCAGCTGAAATCTTAGAGCCGGTGGAACTACGTATACTTATTCTCGAGAGGATTCGAGAGACCTTAAAGAACTATACCTAATCTTTGGTTAGTTTGAGATAGGGGCAAGGTTTTGTTTATTATGACCAGAAAGTCGAAAACAGGAAGTTCTCCTATTGCACGTTTTCCCATATATAGCGTAACAATTAATAATAAGGGAATAATCGTGAAAATTCTTCCAGTTACAGTGATAAGATCTTTCATCAACTCCATAGTTACCACCCTTTATATTATTCAACTTACATGGCACCCGCTGATTAGTGGGTGTTCTATACGTGTTTAGCTAAGCAGTTACTTCCATATTCAATACTCCTGGGACAGGTTAATTGCTGATTTAAATACAGAAAAGTCTCCACACTCTGTTACAATATATTTAGTATTTCGTTGAAAGAAAGGATGAATAATATGTTAAAAGAATGCAAAGCTGGAGAACGCTTTGAAGGGATAGTATTAATTAATGAATGGAAAGAGGTTCCCTTTCGGCAAAAACCAGGTGCATTTCTCTCCTTAACATGCCAAGACCGATCAGGAATGATCCAAGGAAAAATATGGAATTACGATTCCCAAGTCCTTGTATGGCTAAAAGATCAGGATATTTTTCGGATCAAAGGAGTTGTTGCAGAGTACCGTGGTACCCTTGATCTCACGGTTGAAACAATCAGGATGGTTGCGAAAGAGGATGTAGACTTATCTGATCTTTTACCAAGCTCTCCGGTTACAGTAGATGAGTTAGAAGAACGCCTAGAGGTTCTGATAGGAAAGGTGACTCAACCGGAGCTTAGAGTCCTGCTAGAACAGATTTTCAATCATCCGGAATGGGGAACTGCTTATAGGCAAGCTCCCGCAGCTATGAAAATCCATCAGGCCTACCTTCGGGGACTTTGGGAGCATAGTGTCAGAGTGGCTGAACTCGCCTATGGGGTTGCTGGTCATTACCCAAAGATAAATCGTGATTTAGTCGTGACGGGAGCGCTTTTGCATGATATCGGTAAGATCAGCGAGTATTCCTATGACAGGGGGATTAAATTTACAACGGAAGGACGACTACTGGGGCACATCATTCTAGGGATCGAACTCTTAACTGAGGAGATCGCCAAGATTCCTAGTTTTTCACGTGAACTGCGTTCTAAGTTATTGCATATCATTACAAGTCATCATGGGAAATATGAATGGCAATCTCCTAAGCGACCAAAGGTAATGGAAGCTTTAGTCATTCATTATGCAGATGCAATGGATGCGGAACTTAATCAATTTGAGCAAGCACAAGAGAATCACCCGGAAGATGAGTGGTCTCCGTATATCCCTAGTATGGAACGGTATATATATTTGAAGTAGTTTAAAAAGAAATATTAATGCGTCGGTTGAGAAGTTTTCAACCAACGCATTAATATTGAATTGAAGAGTGAAGAGTGAAGAGTGAAGAGTGAAGAGTGAAGAGTGAAGAGTGAAGA
>JADQBO010000290.1 GCA_016278585.1 Desulfosporosinus sp. | reverse complement strand
CCAAGCTTCAACGGGTCGAACCCTCCTTAGGTCCAGAGATGAAATCGACGGGTGAAGTTATGGGAATGGATAGGACTTATGAAAAGGCTCTCTACAAAGCTCTGCTTGGAGCGGGGCTGTCCTTCACAACCTATGGTTCTGTGTTGGTAACCTTGGCAGATCGTGATAAAGCAGAAGGGGTACTTCTCGCTCGGCGGTTTGCAGAGCTTGGATTCCGCATCCTAGCGACTGAGGGCACAACTCGTTATTTAAGGAATGAGGGACTAAGGGTAGAGACGATTGCCAAGTTGCATGATGGCTCTAACGAAATTATCGATGGCATCCGCAAACAACAAATCCAACATGTTATTAATACAACGACCCATGGCCGAGTACAGGAAAGCGATGGTTTTGCGATTCGAAGAGCGGCTGTAGAGCATGGAATTCCTTGTTTCACAAGTTTAGACACCGCTGCAGCATTGCTCCAGGTGCTGGAAAGTATTTCGCCGGGCCTTTTACCACTGTAATGATATTCCTTGCTTGATATTCGTGTTTCGAGTCACAAAGGATGTTGTGATTCGGAACATAATGCACGTAAGGAGTGGACTAAGGACAGGAATTACTGACGAGTTATTAATATCAAGTAAACAGTGAAACTTCAAGTGAATTGCGAACCACGAACTACGAATATCGAACCACGAAAAGGAGGTTGCCATGTTTACTGAAGGACAAGTGGTAGTTCACGAATGCTTGGGAGATGAGGAGCAAAGGCTTAGACGATTGGTTCTGAAGGGACCCATAGCTCAAACTGCCAAAGCCGGCCAATTTGTAGCGATCCAAGTTCAGGACTCCTCAATTTCGTCATTTGATCCCTTGTTAAGGCGACCGATTAGTTTAGCCGAGATCTCTTCTGAACGTAATGAGATTAGTTTGCTATACAGAATACAAGGCCGGGGAACCGAAATCCTTGCAAGAGCAAAGTGTGGGGAGAAACTCAGTATTATGGGACCCTTAGGGCAGGGCTTTTCTTTACCGGAAACAGGAGAACTGTGGTTGATAGCCGGAGGGATTGGGATATTTCCACTTTATCCTTTAGCGCAAAGGGCTCTATCTCAAGGCTTGAAAGTCCGCTTGTTTTGGGGAGGAGAAAATCAGTCCTTTCTGAATAGTGCAGGTCTTTCCTCCTGGCAAGTGCTGGGGATTCCAATATACTTAAGTACCCTGGATGGAAGTTTAGGGCAAAGGGGTCTCGTGACTGGGCAAGCACAAGAGCTACTAGAGAAACACAAGCTGAGCGATGGCGAGATTAGGGTAGCCACTTGCGGTCCGAAGAAGATGATGCAGGCCGTGACGGAACTGTGTATCACCACAAGAGTACCTGTAGAAGTGTCGCTGGAAGAACGCATGGGTTGCGCGGTTGGAGCCTGTTTAGGGTGTGTGTGTACCCTGATTGATGAAAAGGGCACTTTAATCCATAAGAAAGTATGTCAGGATGGGCCGGTTTTTCGGGGCGAGGAGGTTGTCTGGGATGAGTCCTGTTGATTTTACCACCCAGCTTGCGGGTATAATATTAAGAAATCCGATCGTTACATGTTCGGGTACCTATGGGTTTGGAGAAGCGTATTCTGCTTATTGTCCTCTAGAAGCTTTGGGAGGAATAACCCTGAAGGGGATTACTCCGTTGCCACGCTTGGGAAATCCAGTTCCGCGGTTAGCGGAAACACCGGCAGGTTTATTAAATGCTGTTGGGTTGGAGAATCCAGGGATAGAAGAATTTATAAAATCCTATTTGCCCAAAGTGCAGAAATTACCTACGGCAGCAATTGCTAATATTTCTGGTTTTTCCCTCGAGGATTATGTTCAGTTGGCTCGTGCATTGCAAAGGGATTCTGGGTTGGCTGCCCTTGAGGTGAATATTTCCTGCCCGAATGTTAAACATGGTGGAATGCATTTTGGTACGGATCCTCAGAGTGCTCAAGAAGTGATTGCGGCGGTAAAAGCAGAAACGGACCTCCCGGTTATCGCCAAGCTTTCGCCTAATGTTACAGATATTGTGGGGATGGCTCGAGCGGTCCAACTTGGAGGAGCGGATGCTATATCTCTTATTAATACGCTGTTAGGGATGCATATTGATATTAATAAACAACGTCCTGTCTTAGCCAACACCTTTGGAGGACTTTCCGGACCGGCCATAAGACCTGTGGCAGTTCGAATGGTTTGGCAAGTGTTTCAAGCAGTCGACTTGCCAATCATAGGAATGGGTGGGATTACGACGTGGCAGGATGCTGTGGAATTTATGTTGGCAGGGGCAACGGCTATAAGTATCGGGACGGGGAATTTTGTGAATCCCCAGGCTCCACTAGAGATTCTACGAGGAATCGAAGCCTATTGCGAACAACGCGGATTTGCTTCTGTGGGTGATTTAGTGGGATTAGCCCATAAGGCCTAAGTGCCGGACAGTTGGAAACGGGGGTTTATCGTATGGATTCGTCTAATAATCAGCGCGTCATGGTGGCGCTAGATGTTCCGGGGCGTGAGGAGGCACTAGCCTTAGCTAAAGCACTTCAAGGTAGTGGTTGTTGGCTTAAAGTAGGGTTGGAGTTGTACGCGTACACTGGGCCAGCCATGATCCACGAACTGAAAACTTTAGGATTTCCCATCTTTCTGGATTTAAAGCTGCATGATATACCCACAACCGTGGAACGGGCGATTCGCGGATTCGTTCAGTGCGGAGTTGACATGATCAATGTCCATTGCAGTGGTGGGTATGATATGATGGCTAAGGCTGCCCATGCTGTGCAGGAAGAAGGAATTAAGCTAAAAAGTATCCCAAAAGTGATTGGGGTTACAGTCCTGACTAGTATGTCGGAATCTCAATTTAAACAAGAAATGGGGGTTCAACGGAACCTCAGTGAGCATGTCTTAGAACTTGCTAAACTTACGGAAAAGGCAGGACTCGACGGAGTGGTTGCTTCAGCTAAGGAAGCAAGGGAAATTAGAAACATCACGAAACCTGATTTTTTAA
>JADQBO010000446.1 GCA_016278585.1 Desulfosporosinus sp. | reverse complement strand
ACGCGACCCTCGCCTAAAAGGAATGCAATCCCGTCCCTGATCTCCCGCGCTATTAGTCTTGGCCCCTCCATATCGTCCAATTAATAGCATCCATCAACGCTTGAGCACTTGCTTTCAGAATATTCTTCGACACCCCGATGGTCCCCCACACTTCATTTTCCAGGCGTGTATCTATTATAACCCGCACTATAGCCTCGGTTCCGTGTGCACCATCCAGCACTCTTACCTTATAGTTCACGAGCTCGCTTTTTCCGATTATGGGGAAGAACTTGGCCAGGGCCTGCCGCACAGCTGTATCTAATGCATTAACCGGGCCATTTCCTTCTGAGGCGACTTGTACGGTTTCCTCGCCGACTTTAACCTTGACTACGGCGACAGAATCAAGTTCTCCTCGCAAGGGGTCACTCCAAACGTGATAATCTAACACTTCAAACAAAGGAGTCGTTAACTTACCAAGGATACGCAGAAGTAATAGATCTAGACTCCCTTCCGCTGCTTCGAATTGAAATCCGCTATGCTCTAATTCCTTGATTTCATTCATGGCTATCTCAACTCGTGGATCATCTTTGCGCATCGTAGGCTCAAAACGACACAATCGTTCCAGGATATTCGCTTTCCCTGCCTGATCAGAAATTAAAATCCGCCGTTCATTTCCCACCTCAGCCGGGTTCATGTGTTCAAAGGTTCGTTGATTTTTAAGAATCGCATCCACGTGCATGCCCGCTTTATGGGCAAAAGCACTGCGGCCCACAAAGGGCTGTTTCTCATCAAAGTGGGCATTCGTCAGCTCTGCCACATACCGTGAAAAGGCGGTAATTTTCAGCAAAGCGGCCTCAGAAACCACATCATAATCTCCTTTGAGCTGTAACAGAGGAATAAGCGTACTTAAATTAGCATTACCACACCGTTCTCCAAATCCATTCCAGGTTCCCTGAATTTGAGTCACCCCAGCTTCCACCGCGATCAGTGAATTAGCAACAGCTAGCCCCCGATCGTTGTGAACATGAATGCCCAGTTCTTGGGGCGAAAACTCCTGTAAGACTGTTCTAACCCCTTGATCGATTTCCCCGGGAAGGGTTCCCCCGTTTGTATCACATAGAACAATCGTCTTCGCTCCGCCCTCAAGGGCGGCTGATATACACTTTAAAGCATAGTGCGGATTTTCCTTAAAGCCGTCAAAAAAGTGTTCAGCATCGAAAAAGACTTCACGTCCTTGATTACGCAAAAAAGCAACTGATTCTCGGATTAAGCGAAGGTTTTCCTCCAAAGTTGCTCGTAAGACGTCCCTGACATGAAGATCCCAGGCCTTTCCAAAGATCGTAATGGTTTTCGCCCCAGACGCCAGAAGTTTAAGCAGGATTTCGCTGTTTTCAGGGGCTTCCATAACCTTACACGTACTGCCAAACGCAACGATTCGCGCCAAAGGAGAATGTAACTCGTGGAATTGCTGGAAAAATTCTTCGTCCCGTGGGTTAGCACCGGGCCAACCCGCTTCAACGTAGAGATCTCCCATATCTTCAATTCGTTTAACATAACTTAGTTTATCTTGAGTTGAAAAATGAATTCCTTCTCCCTGAGCTCCATCTCTCAACGTTGTATCGTAAACCTTAATCTTTTTCTTCCCTTGGTTATGACTCATTATTCTCCCCCTCTATTTTATCAAAGACTATACCCTAGAAATACTCAAAAGCCCCATAACGAGTTCCTAAGAACTTGCCACGGGGCTTTTTTCCCACACGGTGTAGCTGGCACTTTCCAACCTGCATCACGGTCCAGACCCTTTCAGCGGAACCCTAGATACAGTTCTTATTGTGCTATTATACGACAGGTACCCATTGATATACAACAGGACAATTAAACTAATAACACCTTTGACCGCAGACATTAAAGGTTAACACCTCAAGGTTTACCGCTAGGTCAACATTTCTGAGTTCAATCTCTGGGGGGACATTCAAGACAACTGGTGCAAAATTAAGAATAGCGGATACTCCGGATTTAATCAATTTATCAACGGTTTCTTGCGCTGCAGCTGCAGGTACGGCAACAATCCCAATTTGTGTGCGATTTTGTTTCACAACAGTTTCTAATTGCTCAATAGGAAGAACTTCTACACCTTCGATCATAGTACCGACCTTTTGGGGATCTGCGTCGAAAACACTGGTAATAATAAAGCCACGGCCCCTGAACCCTTTATAAGTACTTAACGCCAAGCCTAAGTTTCCGACCCCAACTAAAGCTACGCTCCAATCCACACCTAACCCAAGAATTCTCATAATATGTTGTTTAAGATCCTTGACATTATAACCTACGCCTCTAGTACCAAACTCCCCAAAGTAGGCCAAATCTTTGCGCACTTGTGCAGGACTAACGCCGACTCCATCAGCAATTTCTCCCGAAGATGTGGTGATAATTCCTTTTCGATCGACGTCAGTCAAATGACGTGAGTAGACTGAAAGTCGAATAATAGTTGCCTCTGGAATTTTTAGCGTTTTCATTAAGTTTCCCTCATTTCTCAGCTGGAATTTGCTCTGATTTGCGTATGTTAATTATAGCACTAACAAAAAAAAACGCAATTTAATTCAGGGCTAATCCCAAAATTGTTAAAATATTTTGACTTTAATTTCAGCTTGTCTATAAATTAGACTATCTTAGTACTTATTAATAAAACCTTTCATTTCTCTACATTACCTATTATTTACCGGAAAACTTATTAATAACCCTCTGAAACTCAAAAAATAATGACAAGCCCCCTGCTATTTGCTCATCCAGTGTAGTTTTTGAGCGTAGTCGGCCATAGTGTTGATGAAGTTCTTCTAAATCTTTGGGCGGGTGATCACCAGCCTGAGTTATCCAGAGTTGTTCTTCCCTAGCCAGTGCTTCCTTTGTGATGCCCTCTAGGAGTATGGTATTGACACTTTTTAAGAGTTCTATCGTTAGGTGTGCCCCATTTCCAGTAACGCGATAGGAGCGTTCAGGAAGCACTATTTGTTTAGGAACCATTGAGATACCTTTTTCCTCCAGGC
>JADQBO010000071.1 GCA_016278585.1 Desulfosporosinus sp. | reverse complement strand
CGCCGACACGAGGATTTTCAGTCCTCTGCTCTACCGACTGAGCTACCGAGGCATAATTGATGTTGGAATTATATGGCGACCCCGATCGGACTTGAACCGACGATCTCCTGCGTGACAGGCAGGCATGTTAACCACTACACCACGGGGCCATGCTTATATTCGATATTCGACTCGCTAATTCGGCCTAAAGAAATATTATTCCCTAGTATCGAACAAGATCCTTCGAACTACGAATTACGACAATGGTGGGCGATGACGGGTTCGAACCGCCGACATCCTGCTTGTAAGGCAGGCGCTCTACCAGCTGAGCTAATCACCCGAGAACTGACGATTATCAGTATACACAAAAAAGGGCAATGTGTCAAAGCATTTTTATAATTTGAGAACACGTAAATTTTGTCAAAAACCTTAACCTGCTCTGAACGATCTCTTAAGCAGGCAATCGATTCCCACGATGACCCTAATTAACAGGTTTCCCCGTTCAACTTAGATTGTGTCGTATGGTATTACCTAATATCTGACATCCATTATTAATAAGGAGGATAAATCCTCCTTATTAATTCGATGATACTTTCTTCTGTTTTATTGCAATCTCTTCGATACTCAGTGAGCGAGTGTGCTTGGTATGGGACCAGTGCTTGTCTTTACGATTTATAAATCCTAAAAAAACAATTGGAATCCAGCTATATATGAAGATTGGATACAAAATAAGTCCTACAAAGGCACGCCAAGGTAATCGGTCAAGGGCCAATGCCGCTACCGGATAGAGATACTGAAAGGCCGATAGAATTTGCCACCCGGTCCAAGGCATCACTAAAGTGAATACATGAGTGTAATGAGGTTGGAACGCAGCAACAACGTTTGTCAACATAAAAAAAGTAGCGATCATAACAAGTGCCGGTTGAAAAAGATGGATAGCAGCATCAAAGTACATAATTTTTCTTTCCCTTATTCCTTTAATAATCAAAGGGAAGAAATACCGTCCTGCTACGTCAACCTGACCCTGGGCCCAACGCTTCCTTTGATACCAGGCTTGCATAAAGGTTAAAGGTTTTTCATCATAGACCACAGCATCATGTGCCCATGTGGTTTTAATACCATGTGATAATGCTTTCATACTAAACTCGAGGTCTTCCGTCAAGGATGTAGCTCCCCACCCAAATTCTTTTAATACATCTGTGGAAATACACATACCTGTCCCTCCCAAAACGTTTGAAAGACGGCCTGTGTTAAACCTTGCAAGCTGCAGCATTCGATTAGTTACCCAAAATGCAATCGAGAATGTGTTTGTTATCCAAGTATCGAATGGATTTTTCGAATCTAAATAACACTGAACAATCTTATGCCCTTGGCAGAGCTTACTATTCATCTCAAACAGGAAGTTATCCTTCACGAGGTTGTCTGCATCAAAAATGACTATAGCATCATACTGTCGCTCCATCTTAAATAAGCGATAGAACATCCACTCTAATGCATAGCCCTTGCCACGTTTTTCGGTATTAAACCTACGATGAACAATTGCTCCAGCATTTCTAGAGATTAAGGCAGTTTTATCTGTACAATTGTCAGCCACGACAAAAATATCATACAATTTTTTGGGATAATCAAGTTGAAGTAAATTTTCGATCAATGGCCCAATAACTGCCTCCTCATTATGAGCAGCAACGACTATTGCAAATGTCTTCTCTGATGTATGTATCTTAACCTCTTGTTTTCGGTATAGTCCAAACATTGAAAGAATGAAGTAGTAAAAAGTTAAAAAGATAATGATAATTTGAATTGGAACCATAATGACATTAAATATCTGCGCACCTGTAATTCCAGATAATATATCCATAGACTCAACCCCTTTCCTAACCCATAAAATTCTAACATAGGAACGACCCCTATGCAAGAAAAGAGATGCGACAATTATAGACAGATTGTCCACATTCAACTTATACTCATATATTTACTTATCCCTATAATTAGAACTATTATAAGATTAAATTTTCCTATTATGTACTTGAATTTTTCCTAAAACTTGTTAGTTCAAACTAACATTTTTAATATAAACATTAAAATTGATCTATTGAAAGAGGTTTAAGTGAAATAGGTTATACTTAAATAAGACCAAACGTTATGTAATTCTCTATAGGATAAAATAATTATATGGCTATCAACGTCGTTCTCCTAACTTAAACACTAAGAACATAGTCAATGACCCAATAAATAATAAAAACAGGAAACTTGCTTTTATCCCAAAACCGAGTGAATACCAGTACACCTCTCCGACTCGCGAACCGGATACCCATGGAACAAATGACCTAAAAATATAAGCAAATCCTGCACCTATTACAACAAAAAGTAATACGGCTGAAATCAATAATAGTATACCCATAAAACCTGTAGGAGTATCCAAACGCCAACGACGAATTAAATCCCGTTTCATCCACTCTAATTCTATACTTAAAATCCTAATCCATCGATTCCACATCTTCCTCACCTCATTACTATTTTATGAGGCAGTTATTAAGAATCACACTCTTCAAGACACAAAAGTATAAAAACTATTAAACTTGGTTAAAATCGTGGGCAAGGAGGTGGGTTATTATGCCAGTCTCAGCGCCGGATAGTAAATTTGTACATTGTTCCTATTGTAACCAAAAGTTCCGCTTTGAATATGACGCAAGTCTACATGAAAAAGAAAAACACCCTGATCAGTTGCAATAATCGAGTTTGTATCATGAAGTAATTAAGACGTAATTAAATTAACGCTAATAGACAGAAGCCATCCATCAGGGTGGCTTTTGTCTTACCTCTTAACTTATCTACACCTAGTTGATGTTTACAGATTCTAATGTAGCTACTGGCCCTTAAAAAGGATCCATTCTATCTTAAGACTTAGAATCCCTGGAGCTATACTCCAAAGAGTGACAGGGGGAGTGACAGGGGGACGGGGTTATTGACAACGTTTGATGCTGTCAATAACCCCGTCCCCCTGTCACTCCGTTAGAGATAGTCCTTCGCTTGTTTACCTGGCGA
>JADQBO010000436.1 GCA_016278585.1 Desulfosporosinus sp. | reverse complement strand
CATTTTAATAATGCGTTGAATTAGTAAATGAGCCGCTTTGAGAGGATCTTCCTCATAAATCAATTTGCCTCCGAACAGCTCATCCGTTGTTACCTCAAAATCCCCTTTATCCGCCGTCAATGCATTTTCTACAAAGGGTGATCCACTAATTGGAGCATTGAGACCGATATGAACATCGACACCTTGAGCTATAAAGAAGGTGCCAATTGACAAAGCTTTTGGACTCTGATTTTCCGGACTCGATCCAGCGACCGGCAAATCCCGTACACCAACTCCAACCCGATTAGCCAGAGCAACCAACAAATCATCTATACGGGAGTTATCGACGCAACTTCCCATATGCCAGGCTGGAGGCAATGAAGGGAGTCCATTGGCCTCACCAATTGTTTTCAGCAGGTTGGCAAGTTTCGGACCGCAATACTCAAGGCCCTCTGGAGAGAGAAGACCATTTTTACCTAAAGAATGAGCTGAGCAACCAGTTGCTACGATTAAAACAT
This sequence comes from Desulfosporosinus sp., assembly GCA_016278585.1. Taxonomy (GTDB): domain Bacteria; phylum Bacillota; class Desulfitobacteriia; order Desulfitobacteriales; family Desulfitobacteriaceae; genus Desulfosporosinus. The sequence continues at coordinate 2,531 of JADQBO010000436.1, read as the reverse complement.
TATGCTTTAATAGTTCCTTAGCAACTTCTGTGTTAGCCCAGTCTTGTTTCAGTCGTGGATTAGTACACCCAACAATGGCCACCACGCCTAATATATCCCCGTCTGTAAGCGCTTGAATAAACGGTTGAAGTGGATCTTCCTGATTGATTTTTGCAAGCACCTCGATAATTTGTTCCACGGAAAAGCCTGCATAAGCCTCAACCGTTCCTTTTGGTATTTGTAGTTTAACCAAATCACGTTCGGAATATCGCCCTAAGGCTTTGCGAACGATTTCTTCACCCATCTTATCAGCATTAACCGGACTAAACTCCACATGGCTTGATCCTTCAACCTTAATTATGGGCAAGGTAGAAATTAACTCTGTATGATAACATTCGGCAACTTTTTGTAAGCCCGGCATGATGCATTGGGCATCAACAACCATAGCTTCTAGCGCCCCTGTCACAATCGCTAGTTCTTGACTAGCAAAGTTGGTTGCCACGGAAACCCCTTGCCGCATTAATAACTCATTGGCACTGCAGCATATTCCTATAACGTTGATCCCTTTAGCGCCTAGGGTTTTTGCCTCCCCGTTAAGTTTTCTACTCCATTCGACGACTTTTTCTGAAACCATAGGAATATGGCCGTGAACCGCGATGTTAACGTAATCTTCTTTAATGACTCCCATATTGTATTGGGCCTTGACTAACTTTGGTGTACCAAAAAGAACGTCCGAAAGATCCGTTGAAAGGTGTAAACCATCATACCCTTCGACTAGTCCCATTGTCATAACTCCGAGGAGAAGATTGAGTGGATCACTATCACATCCCATAGCAGCTTTGTTAATCGCATTAGCAATTTCCAAGTGAGCATTACGAGGTAGAATGTTTAGTTTTCTCCAGGTATCAACAGATTTGTCATGGGCACGTAAACTCAGCCAGTTAGCTACACCAGTTTGTTTCTGAAAATCTTGCAGGGCTATAAGCGCGACTTCTTCTGCCACTTCGTTTATACTCTTAGAATCAATCATTAAACCCAATTCTTTGGCAATTTTCATCAACTTATCTTGGCCTTTAATTTCATAAGGTGCTTTACCTTCGGCAACTTCTAAAAGGGTTTGTGCCACTTCGCGGGCATGTTCAACATGAGGTGTTGCCCCATCGACGATGAGGGTAAGCAAGTTACGAGCGACGATTTGATCAGCCGTAGCACCGCAAACCCCTCGTTTTGCTCCCTTACCATTAAAACTCACACGGCAGGGCCCCATCATGCAGCGCCGACAACAAACTCCAGCTAAGCCAAACTTACAGTGAGGTTCTTGCTGCTTAGCTCGATCAAAGGCTGTCTCAATTCCTTCATCTTGAGCCTTCAAGAGAAGCTCCTGTACTCCTGTATCAATGGTCAAATCTGTTGTTAAAAAGGTCTTGATCATAATCTCCTCCTTAAATATAAGCAATTGCTTTGTACTTGAAACTTAAGAGTTTAACTATTCTGATTATAAGGCAGAGAAAATAAAAAAACCGTCAGGGTTCTGATGGTTTTTTTATTTCTCATAATTCTTTTTAGTTTTCTTCTATGTAAGTTTGCAAAGCTTGAATATCCTTGAGGATAATAGATTTGCGGCTAAGAGTTAGTATTTCTTCTTTTTGCCAACGATTAAGGAAGGTAGAGGCCGTTTGTCGAGATGTTCCCACTGATAAAGCTATTTCTTCAATTGTTAACCCTAAGTTTACTAGGGTACCGTGTTCAGAGGTCTGGCCTTTTTCACTAGCAGCTTGTAACAAAAAGCTTGCTAAACGTTTACCTACATCGCGAAATACAAGGTTTTCAATAATTCCAAGTGTGTTACCCAAGCTTTCTCCTAAAACTTTGACCATACTAATTAGAACAACCGGATCTTGAAGCATAAATCTGTGAAAAGCTTTAATATCAATCATCCAGATAAACGTTTCTTCCATTGCCTCTGCAAAAGTGCCTGAATGACTACTATAGACATCTCCGGGCTCTAAGAAGGCAACCGTAAATTCCTTACCGTCTGGATAACCAAGATAAATTCTAACTTTGCCCTTAAGGACAATTAAAATGAAATCCTCTTCTTTTTCCGGGGTGAAAATGCTTTCTTTTTTGCGAAAGGTACGTTCGAGGACAGACTGGGTCAGTGTAAGTGAATGTTGTTCGCTTAGGGCCTTAATAAGAGGAATTTTAAGCAATTCTGTTAGGTCAGTTTCAGGAAGTTTAGACTTCAGCATTTACACCCCTTATTCATAACCTTTAATTTAATAGCTAGAGCTTATAGCATTGCGCAGGGATTGTCAATAACGCCCCAAGGCGAAACACGGGGACAGGTGCACTGTTCTTTTCCCCCCGGGGAAACACGGGGACAGGTTTACTGTTTTCCCCCCGAAACACGGGGACATACTGTTCTTTTCCCCTAATCAACGTTAACCCCCCCCTAGCTTCGCAGGGAGTTTAGTCATTAAGCACCTTTTTGTAAACAGTGTAGTTCGACCACCATAGCTATGTCTAATGTTTAAGACTTGCCAACCATGTAA
>JADQBO010000386.1 GCA_016278585.1 Desulfosporosinus sp. | reverse complement strand
TCGGGGCATGGAACAACTCCAGAACAGATGGCAACGACGCGCTGGGAGAATTGGGCTAAAGACGCTGAAGTCGGGGTAAAGAAGCTAAGGAAGACTTGTGACACTGTAATCGGTATTGGATTATCCATGGGAGGATTGCTAGCACTTTATCTGGCAACACTTGGCTTGGTTGATGGGATTGTTACAATGAATGCGCCAATGGTACTAGCTGACCGGAGAACTCGTTATGTTCAACTAATTAGGCCGTTCACAAAGTTCGTTTCAAAACCAAAGCCGCCGACGAAAGTAGCAACCTCAAAGCCGAACTCGACAATATCAAAACCGAAGTTTGAACGTTTTGTCTATGAGCGGATTCCAGTGGATGCTCTGATTTCCTTGAACAGGGGAATTCGCCAGGTACGCCGTAAGCTTTATACAATTAAGTGTTTAGCATTATTAATGCAAAGTAGAAAGGATTTCACAGTTAACCCTATCAGTGTTCAAATCATTAAAGAGAACATTCAAAAAGCCAACCCCGTCGTACTCTATTGGGAAAAATCAGGGCACATTTTAACACTTGGACCGGAGCGAGAAGCGGTTACCCTCAAAATTCATGAATTTCTTCAGCAGTTTACTACGAAGGAACTTATCTAGTTACAACTAGGGGTAAGGTTTAACCGAACAGTAATTTCGAAATAATGTTAAAGATAAAACTTGTTGATATGAAAGAAGGTAGAGCTGGATGATGACACGGGAAGAAGCTTATACTGAATTAACGAAGTACGTTGACAATAAAAATTTACTAAAACATATGATTTCAACGGAAGCAGTTCTTATTCGTTTGGCTAAGCATTTCGATCAAGATCCTGACTTGTGGGGAATGGCCGGCCTTCTCCATGATATCGATTATGAAGAGACGAAAGAACAGCCTGAGGTACATTCTGTCAAAGGGGCAGAAATTTTAGAGAGAATGGGTTTTACTGAAGAGCTTGTCTATGCCGTAAAAGTCCACAATGAGCGGCACGGTCTACCCCGTAATTCCTTATTAGATAAAGCGCTCTATGCCACAGACCCTATGACCGGGCTTATTGTTGCTGGAGCACTAATTCGACCGGATAAAAAGCTTTCAGGGGTGGATGTTCCCTTCCTTCGTAAGAAGTTTGATCAAAAGGCATTTGCCAAGGGAGCAAATCGTGAACAGATACTAACCTGCAGCGAACTAGGTCTTTCATTAGAAGAGTTCCTTGAACTTGGGTTAGAAGCAATGCAGGGGATTTCGGAAGACTTGGAACTATAATTCTAATAGGAATTATTTAGTGAACAGCTTAAGTATTATTATTTGGTTAAAATAGGTAAATTATGTTATACTGGAGTACTAGATGAGAGGAGGATTAATATGCCTTCTGGGGGGATTAAAGTGGTTGCCGATAATCGTAAAGCCTTCCACGATTATCATATCGAGGACCGAGTGGAGGCCGGGATCATTCTTACGGGAACAGAAATTAAATCGATTCGTAATGGTCGGGTAAATTTGAAAGACAGTTATGCACGTTTAGATAATGGCGAAGTATGGGTGCACCAAATGCATATCAGCCCCTATGAACAGGGAAACCGATTTAATCATGATCCACTTAGGCCACGTAAACTTTTACTTCATCGTGCTGAAATTAACAAACTAATTGGCAAAATTCAGCAACAAGGGCTAACCCTGATCCCTATTAAAATGTATTTAAAAAAGGGTATGGCAAAAGTAGAATTAGCGGTTGGTCAAGGAAAGAAAAATTATGACAAACGTCAAGCCCTTGCCGAACGAGAAGGAAAGCGGGATATAGAGCGGGCTCTAAGAGATCGAAATAAAGCCTATTAGCTAAGAAGATATTTTCCGAAAAAATACATCTTGCCATAATAAGGTGAGTATTCCATGGATATCAGCTTTGCTTTAAGCTCAAATGTGTTATACTATGGATGTAGAACTTTTACACGGGGGCGTTTTAGACTCGCTCGGGGAAGCGGTGGCATAGGTTGCGCGTCGAGATTCCACCTGGTCTCGTTAAACGGTGGACAAAAATAGTTAACGAAAACAATTACGCTCTAGCAGCCTAAGTGCCGCTAGCATTCTGCCTTCAGAACCTACGCTGAAGGGTCAGAGTGTCATTTAAGTAGGACGCTCTAATGTCAATGCTCGGAGACATTAGCTAAGATCATCGAGCTAGCCTGAACTGAATCCTTGCCTTTAGGAGTCACGACCGGCGAAGTTTAAATTAAAGGATACACGCGTAGACGCTTATGTGGTCGTTCTTCGATACAGGGGTGCAAGTCCCCTCGCCTCCACCAAATAAGAACTCAATAAATTGATACAATTATAGAACATTAAAAAGTCCAGCAATGCTGGGCTTTTCGGGCGTTTTAGGACAAGAGCATCGTTCAATGTGACGGTGCTTTTTGCGATTTCTGCACCATTTCGTTAAAAGGTATAGACCATTCATATTTATTACAGAAAGATTCTACCAGTTGCCGATCTTTAGGATATAATTTAACTTATGAAAGGAAGTTTCCTAAAGTTTCTGTAATTGCGAGTTCAGTTATATCTCTTTTGGACAACATAATGAACTCTATTAAAAAGGAGAAGTAAAGCAATGAAGTACGAAAAAATTATTCAATCATTGAAACATAATGGTTATAAGGTTTCATTTTTTGAAACATCGACAGCGGCAGCGGAATATGTTGATGCAAATATAAACGAGAATACCGTTGGGTTTGGAGATTCGGCAACGCTTGCATCAATGAAACTTGCAGAACTCTTATCGAAGCATAATTCAGTGGTAGATCCAGGGAAATATTCTGGATTTGAATTCAATGAAATTGCTCAAAAGGCACTTTCGACCGATGTGTTCATCACATCAGTTAATGGAGCAGCGGAAACGGGTGAACTGGTGAACATCGATGGGACTGGAAATCGAGTTGCAGGCTCATTATTCGGACATAAAATAGTTATCTTTGTATTTGGGACAAACAAAACTGAACCTACTCTTGAACAAGCAATAAGATCGGAAGA
>JADQBO010000312.1 GCA_016278585.1 Desulfosporosinus sp. | reverse complement strand
ATCTCCGGATAAGAGTCACCCCTCGTAACTCGGGGTGCCTCTCATCCTTGGCGCGTGGTTTGTGGTCTTGGCCCGCTCCCAGCGGATGCTTTCCCTCCTAGAAGGCCCTCCCCTCCTACGCCGGGTCCGTTCCTTACTGCGTCGAGAACGCACCGCTCGGACGAAGTTGCATGAAGGCCTGAGCGCGGCCTACATGCCGAAGCTCATACTCGGGCCTGTGTTTTTGAGTCTTAGCCCACCGCTCATTGCATAGCTCCGGGCTGACAATGAGCGGACCTAGTCGCTTTGCTTAATCATGTGCACTTTTTCGCACTGCTTGGTGTGCGTACTCGGTATCGAGGGCATAGTCCTCTACCTGCTCGGGTATAGGACTATAACTATACGTGCTCGGGTAACTCTCCTTGCCCTTCATACTCTTGTCGTCAACGACACTCTCCTTCGCTTAACATACATGGAAGTACCGCTCAGGATTGCATCAACGTCTGCCGTTACCTTGGCTGCCATTATTCATCTGCTCAGTCTTCAGATTACTATTACTTAAGTAAAAACTGAACATCTATTGATCTTACATATAATGTTCATAAAACTTAAGCCTATTGCAGGTCGGCATACTCTTATACTGCCTTTAAACACTTCTTTGAGTCGCTGGACGGACCATGCCGCACGGACGGGAAAGTGCGGCCTGCCAGCGGGCTCGGCTTGCGAGCCGTCCGTCCCCGAATTCCCGCTCACGCTGGTCATGCGCGGCCGGGGCCGAGGACCGCGAATTCCCTCCTACGTCACTCATGCGCGGTCGAGAGTTAGCACCGATCAGGCGAAGTTCCCTCCTGCGTCGGTTCGCCGCCTGAGTTTCGACGTGGTTGGAACGTGGACGAGGTTTTACGGGATGGGGGCCCGCCCTTCATGCATGTCTTAGACCGACAAGGTAAGATCGGCACGGTTGTCTCAGGGGGAGACACCCGTGCCGACGAAGAATCAGAGCGCGGTAACGGGTCCAGACCCGTCGCTGGACGAACCATGCCGCACGCACAGGAAAGCTCGGCCTGCCAGCGAGCTCGGCCTGCGGGCCGGGCCGTCCGTCCCCGAATTCCCGCTTACGCTTGGTCATACGCGGCCGGGGCCGGGGGCCGCGAATTCCCTCCATGCGTCGGTCATGCGCGGACGAGAGTCCTGCTGTATCCTGCCTTTGAGCGGGTTTGTCGTTGCTGGTCCTGGCTCCGCTTAAGTGGATCTCCCCTCGTAGCCTCGGAGAGCTAACTTAAACTTGGTATTTTTGCGGGTGGGGACCAGTCGCTCGGCGCTAGCCAGCAGAACATTCATCACTGCGGCGAAAATGTCCTGCGGTCTTCAGCTTTTTGGTGTTGTCATCGTGTCCATGTGGCAGCAGCGAGCATATCCTCGGACCTTGCACTCCTGCGGTATCCCTCGTGCTGCACGAACACTTTCCAACTGCAGCTATAAACGCATTAAAAATTGACTTTCTCCTCAAACTTTAAGTACATCTACGTAATTTATGGTATATAGGTAAGACTAAAAACAATTTAAACACCCAATACTTTCCACCTGACTGTAAGCTTTCCCCATGTTAGACTTGCTGTAGAGGTGTAATTATGTTTATTAGCCCAATGCTTCTCCACAAAGTGGATAGCCCTTTTGATGACGCTGGATGGCTTAGTGAACTAAAACTAGATGGGATACGGTTTCTTTATTCGACTATGAACGGATTGAATTTTTATACTCGACATGAGAACGAAGTAACAGAACGTTTCCCCGAACTTGTTACGGATCAAATTCCTAAGGACACGATACTCGACGGAGAACTAATTATTGCTGATGAATTTGGTAAGCCTGATTTTGAGGAAATGATGAGTCGCTTTCAAGTTAGTAGTCCCAGACGAATACCTACTATGGCTAGAATCAAGCCAGTGACGTTCTGTGCATTCGATGTGGTTTATTACAAGGGTAAGAAGGTAAACCACCTACCCCTCTCAGATCGAAAGGAACTTCTTAATAAATTACTTCCCGAGAATTTACCGCGGATTACTAAAGTGCCCTCGGTCACTGGGAATGGGAAGGCATTGTTCGAGTTAGTTAAACAACAGAACCTTGAAGGAATTGTCCTTAAGAAGAAAGATTCTAGATATGAGCATGGAAAACGATCTCAAAAGTGGTTAAAGGTGATTAATTATCAGTATGCAACTGTAGAGATTGCCGGGTTTAGGAAATCTGTGTTTGGTTGGTTACTACGGTTCCCTGACGGTAAACCAGCCGGAATTATGGAACTCGGTGTTCCCAATGAAGCTCGAAAAGCAGTTTACCAGTTAGCAAAATCAGTTGGGTGTAAAGAAGTTAATGATTATGTTATCTTTAATGAATTACCAAAATGCAAGGTTAAGTATCGTGAATTGACCAAGGCAGGATATTTGAGGTTGCCTTCATTCATTGAGTTCGCTTGTTGATCGGAGCTTGTATCATTTTTAATAAAACCAAGGGATCCTTTCTCACCTAATGAAGTGAAAAGGGCTCCCTTTTTATCTAAAATAAATTATCATCCAATAAGCATGAAGTGCCATTACTATTAAATAAACGACCAAGATAAGTCCCAAGGAATACTCAAAAAACTCGGTTTTTATTCCGTATCCTCCACAACACAAAACCTAGAATGAATGGTATTGATGCCTTAACAACTATAAATACAATTGGACTATTTCCAATGAGCCATAGCATTAAAGGATTAACTTCTTCAGTGACACCGACTCGTAACCCCCATAGTGTCAATGCACCATCCAGCAGACTCAGGATTAAGAACACGATAGAACCGACGATGATTGCTTTATCTCTTGACCTCAACATATTACTCTCCATCTTCAGAAGTCGATTCCTTATGTTTGTTTTTTCGAGTGTAGTCTTTATTTGATTTATGAGGGCGTGTGCCAGTATTGAAGAGTGTCCTTGTCCTTCCCGTAAGTACTGGCTTTGATTTCTTTTTCATAAATATATCCATTCCTTTCGCTGCGCTCAAGGCACAAAACGTTAT
>JADQBO010000424.1 GCA_016278585.1 Desulfosporosinus sp. | reverse complement strand
CTCCCCCGTCCTCCCCCGTCCTCCCAACCCAGAGGGTAGCGATCACACGGCCCGACGCCTTTGCGTGAGTCGTAGCCAAACTCGGCTTTAATCCGCTTTCATAAAGCAGGGCGGAACACACGGACGTGTTCCGCCGGCCATGCGGCAAGGACGCCCCTTTGGCCGGGTACCCTGCCCCCCACGTTATACGGATTAAAGCCCTAGTTTGGCACGACGAGCGCATGGCCGAGGGCGTGTCTCTCTACCCTCCTAATAACTCCACCCCAGCGATTCCCGGTCTAGTCATCTCATACGGGTTTAAAATCAGGTCAAGCTCCTCTTTGGTCAATATTCCTTTTTCCAGCACAATTTCACTAACCGGACGCCCATATAGAAGAGCCTCTTTAGCAATGATTGAGGCCACTTCATAGCCCACATGAGGATTAATGGCTGTTACAAGTCCGACGCTGTTTTCCACCATCCAGCGGCAACGTTCTACATTTGCTGTGATCCCCATAACACAGCGATCTCGGAAGACACGTGTTACATTGCGCAGAATATCTAAAGACTGAAGTAGATTAAAGACCACAACTGGTTCCATAACATTAAGTTCCAGCTGCCCTGCCCCGCACGCTAAACCGATGGTAAAGTCATTCCCTTGAACCTGAAAAGCTACTTGGTTAACCACTTCTGCAATCACCGGATTTACTTTTCCAGGCATGATGGAGGAACCCGGTTGCATAGGGGGTAGATTTATCTCATTAAGTCCTGTTCGTGGGCCGGAGGCCATTAGGCGTAGATCACTTGCAATTTTAGAAAGATTAACTGCCAAGGTTCTTAACGCTCCGGAAACCTCCATAAATGCGTCTGTATTTTGAGTAGCATCCACTAAATTATCCGCAATTCGTACTGGTAAGCTCGTCCATTCGCACAATAACTCAGTCACTTTTTCAATATACCGAGGATCTGCATTTAACCCGGTACCAACTGCTGTTGCTCCCATATTGATAACTTCAAGGGATCGACTTGCCTCATTAATTCTCTTAATATCTCGTCCTAGCATATGCCCATAGGCTGCAAACTCCTGCCCTAACCGAATAGGCACTGCATCTTGCAAATGAGTTCTCCCCATTTTAATAACACCGTCGAACTCTTGAGCCTTATCCTCAAAGGATTGGCGTAGCTTGTCAAGGGCTTCGAGCAAATCATGGGCCACATTCAGACTAGCAATACGGATTGCCGTGGGGAAAACATCATTAGTGCTTTGGGCCATATTTACATGAGTATTAGGATGGACTTTGAAATACTCACCTTTTTTTCCACCTAGAATCTCAATTGCCCGATTAGCAATGACTTCATTGGCATTCATGTTCATCGACGTCCCCGCCCCGCCTTGAATCACATCAACGACGAATTGATCGTGAAACCGACCTTCGATCAGTTCCTTAGAGGCTTTAACAATAGCGCCTCCAATCGAGGGGCTCAAGGCCCCAATATGTATATTTGCTTCGGCTGCCGCACCTTTTACCATCCCGATCGCACGGATCAACTCCCGATGTGGCTTATACCCAGTAATGGGGAAGTTTTCCGTAGCACGGTGCGTTTGAATACCATAATACACGTCATCCGGGACTTCATGAATTCCAATTAAATCCTTCTCTTGCCGCATATTTCATGTCTCCCCCTATTTTTGCTCTCTTAAGTATATACATAATATAACATACAAGGGTAAATGTCACAGCTGAAGGGGTCTATTGATGATAGGTCTTTGCGTTTACATACTCTGCCTTCCCTTGCTTATTGGATGCTGCTAAAGTTATGCAAGATGGGGACGGTTCTTGACTTGTTATATACAAGCCTAAGCACCGTCCCCATCTTTGTCTTGAACCCTTCCCTTTGCACTATTATCAAATAATCTTCAGTTTGTTAATATAAAGACCTACTAATACTAAGCTGATTAAAGTTAATACAGAAGGAATGATTAACATGTCGTAACTCCCCTGAATACCACCATAAAGCCTCCCATACCACTCTCCAAAGCCCCATGACAAACAAACAGTTAAAGCCTTTATGAGAGCGACCCCAGCCAAAATATTCCCATAGGGCCTATTCCGGATTAGCTTAGTAGCAGTAATTGCAATAGCAGGGAAAACTATACCCAGATCCAGGACAAAAACTCCATAAGTATCCGGAGGGATATGGCTAACAATATCCGGTGAAATGCGAAGAATCCAAACTAAACCGAGCATAAATACAATACTAAACAAGAAAATGCTAATAAAAATGCGTAATCCTCGAGGAAGCAAGGTTTTTTCCGCTATCTCGGACGTAAAACTCAACAGTCCTAAGACAAGGCTGTATATAGAAAGACTGAAAATTGCCAAGTACACAAGATAAATGGAGGTATATAGTCCTTGCATGGTATAAAGGCCGTATCCGTAAAAGAAATTGCCCGTTAGTCCTAAGATTATGATAAAACTCTTATAACCTGGGCGTACCAGAAACATGATAGAAAAAAGTGCTAGCAGTAAAGCTAGTGGAATGAATATAATATCCTGCCCCGTAGAGGCAACCAGCAAAAATTGAGTAATCGTCCCCTTTTCCAACACATCTTGATAAATACTCTTATCCAACACTCCCATTAAGCAGGCATACAGGGCCAATAAAGATAAGATAAGGGTCATGACCGCTGTAATTCTACTTCTTTGGAGATTTAACAAATGACTTATTTCACATAAAGATTCATGATTTTTCATAACATCTCCCCCCTTAGGGTTTAAAGCCCTAATTTAGCACGGACGATCGCACAGCTGAACAAGTATGACGCGACCCTCCGCGTTCACTAGAACCGTTCCCCGTTCCCCGACCCCAGAGGGTCGCGTCACACGGCGCGAACGCCTTTGCGTGAGTCGTAGCCAAACTCGGCTTTAATCCGCTTTCATAGCAGGGCGGAACACACGGACGTGTTCCGCCGGCCATGCGACAGGGATGTCGCTTTGGCCGGGAACCCTGCCTCTTTCATAACGGATTAAAGCCCTAGTTTGGCACGACGAGCGCATGGCCGACCAAGTGTGAC
>JADQBO010000372.1 GCA_016278585.1 Desulfosporosinus sp. | reverse complement strand
ACCCTTGGTGTCTTATTGCTTTTTTGTATATGGTAAATTCCTGCGGAATTTAGGTAGACACAGAGAAACATTATTGCTGAAACTTATCGGGTAACAAAAAGCAGGAGGAGCATTTGATAATGCTTTCCCCTGCTTTATTATTCCCATCTTTAACTTACTTAAGAGCTTTTCCAATGCTTTGACCGAATTCTTGACAATTAATCTGAGCATCGTCATCCGGGTTCCAGGTTACTCTCAGCCCTTCATTGAGTAGTTCAAACTTAGCGTGCTCAAATTCAGTTGAGATAAGCTTAGTATTTTCACCGCTCCAACCATAACTACCAAAGGCAGCACCTTTTTTATTTTTAAACCCTAAACCTTTGATCATTTCCAGAATTCCAGCAACTGAGTAAAGGATTCCTTTATTAATAGTCGGGGAACCTACAATGATCGCCTTAGATTTAAACACTTCAGTAATGATATCGTTCTTATCGGTATGAGTAGAATTAGAATTAAATAATTTAACAGTAACATCTGGATCACTTAGTCTGATACCTGCGGCTATTTTCTCTGCCATTTTTCGAGTACTGTTCCACATGGTATCGTAAATGATAGTGATTTGATTTTCTTGATAATCCTTAGCCCATTCCATATATTTATGGACAATTTGTAAAGGATTGTCTCGCCAAATGACTCCATGACTTGGGCAAATCATATCAACGGGGAGGTTAAAACTTAAGATTTCGTTGATTTTGTTTTCGACCATTTTGCTGAAGGGAGTTAAAATATTGGCATAATACTTAATGGCCTCTTGATATAACTCAGCTTGGTCAACTAAGTCGTTGAACTTGTGCTCAGAAGCATAATGCTGGCCAAATCCGTCATTGCTGAAAAGAATATTATCTCCGGTCAAGTACGTAAACATCGTATCAGGCCAATGGAGCATTCTTGCTTCAACAAAAACAAATTCTTTTGATCCGAGACTTAGTTTATCCCCTGTTTTAACAGGTACGAAATTCCAATCCTGATGGTACTGCCCTTTTAGGGATTTGATGGCATTAGCAGTACAGTAAATAGGGGTATTAGGGATTTCCTTCATCAATTCGGGTAAAGCCCCACTGTGATCGGGTTCACCATGATTGACAATGATATAATCGATTGTATTTAAATCTAGTTCCTTTTTCAAATTAGTGACAAATTCCTTAGCAAAGGGGGTCCAAATACAATCAATAAGGGCTATTTTTTCGTCCCTGACAAGATATGAATTGTAGCTAGAGCCACGGTGTGTAGAGTATTCATCACCGTGAAATTTTTTTAGTTCCCAGTCGATTTTACCGACCCATGTTACACTTTTGTTAATTTCAAAACTCATGATGATATCCTCCTTTAAATATAAGACATATATCCTACAAACTATTCCTTAACTATATTCTACACTACTTGGCTGAAACCTTCAATTTATAAATATACTTATTTAGAACTTTGTATAAACTGTTCGCCAATAAGATAGGGTGCTAAATTATAACGGTTCCGGCCATCCTGCTTTGCTTGATAAAGGGCATTATCCGCCGCCTCAATTAATGTTTGAGGTAATAGAGCAAAATTTGCATGTCCAATGGCTACTCCTAAACTAATGGTTACATGGGGTGTAATAGAGGAATTACGATGGGGAATTGCCAAGTTTTCCACATTGGCACGTAAAGTTTCGGCTATTTTTGTGGCACCTTCCGGATTGGTGTTCGAAAGAACAACTACGAACTCTTCTCCGCCGTAACGGGCTACGAAATCGACTTGGCGTTTTAAGGAGTTCTTTAACTCAACCGCTACTTTTTTTAGACAATCGTCTCCTTCTAGGTGGCCATAAGTATCATTATACGCTTTAAAAAAGTCTATATCACACATTATGAGTGCTATGGGTTCACTATTTCGTGCAGCCAAAGACCATAGCTGAGAAAGGAACTGATCGAAACACCGGCGATTGGGGATACCCGTTAAGCCATCAACCGAGGAAAGAAACTTTAATTCTTGATTAGCGTGTTCTAATTGAGCGCGTTCCTCTAAAAGAGTGTTCGCTAAAGGTCGGAAAACATAGAGTCCTAAAAAAGCAAGGGTTAAAAGAATTATCACACCGCTGGTTATTTCTACCCTCTGAAGGCGCTGGACTTTAGCCTCACTTTCTTGCTGGTGTAAGAATACAATTTGATCTAATGACTCTAAGAGGTTTTCCTCATTTTGAAGTAGGTATGTTAGATGAGGATTATCAGGGGTAAGTAAGTGTATTGGCTCATTGGCTAAAGCTAAAGCTTCAGATGTATAGCGTTCTATTCGTGTTTGCATATTTGTAGGTGCGGCAAAATACATCGTCTGCATTTGAGGAGACAACGATCGCGGTGAAATCAATCGAGGACTATCTTGGACCAATTCGTGCTGATTTTTTAGTAATTGATCAATCGTTCGTAACAGTTGCATTCTGGATTGATTTCGTTCACCAGTATCAGATAAGTAAACAAGCTCTACACTAAGAAGAGCTGCTTTCTGTGACAACCATCGTTGACTTCCACTCACATTGATAAGTAGAGCACTATCCTTTTGAGTTAGGATTACCTGGTGCATGGTAATAAAAGTAGCAAGGGTCAATAAGGCAATTAAACTTAAAGCTAAAGTATATGTGCGAGTTAGCTTAGATAGGGAACGAGATTTCATAAATATCCCCCCTAGATGCCGTTAATCAGTAAACTAATGCATAAAGCATTCAAAGATAGCGTATCTATACTATTATAATATTCTACTTTTTCGGCCATAATCCTGCAGGATAATCAAGAAGACTAATCTCTTCATGTAAAGGACAAAAAAGGTATTGCTTGGTTTTAAATCAAGCAATGCCTTTTTTAAGGTTGGGGTTGAATTAATGGTAATTACTAGTCGATTAATCCTTTTATGAAGGAGACGACTTAATATTTTCAAGTCTTTTTCTCAAAGATACCATTTAAGAAGGGAAAGGATATTTGCTTTTCGAATATTGTAATTATTCATGGTATAAAAGAGGTTTTTTAGCTTTAACCGCGAATAGATCGGAA
>JADQBO010000103.1 GCA_016278585.1 Desulfosporosinus sp. | reverse complement strand
GACTTAGCTACGTTGGCCGAAAACCGTATAAAACGGATGGAACGTCTACAATTGCGAGATGTCGTAGAAGAATTTGCCAAGTCCCTTCGCAATGAGTTAGATTATACTATAGAAGGTAGGAATGCGGAGAAAATAGCTAAGCAATTCAAGACGGATAAGTCTGTTCACATTCCTTCTATTTATTGGGATTACTCAACTCGTCGAATACTCACAATGGAGTTTGTTACAGGGTTGAGGCTCAATCAGTTTGCAGCCCTTGACAAAAATGGGTATAACCACGAAGTATTAGCTAAACAACTTGTTCAAGCTATTTTTCATCAGTTATTAATTGAAGGTTTTTTTCACGCCGACCCACATCCTGGCAATATCTTCATATTACAGGGAGGAGTCATTTCGTTTATTGACTTTGGTATGGTTGGAAGACTTACGTTAGATATGAAACATAATTTTGCTTCCTTAGTTATCGCTATGATGCGACAAAACACAGAAAGCATGATTAAAGCGGTCTTACGAATAGGGATTGTTCCGGAAGATGTCAATCTATCCCTTCTAAGTAATGACGTGGATGAATTGCGGGAAAAGTATATGGATGTTCCCATGAGTCAAATTAGTCTCGGGGAAGCGATCAGCGACCTTTTTGAGGTCGCCTTTCGTCATCAGATTCGTATTCCCTCAGATTTCACCATGGTAGCTAAGTGTTTGCTGATTCTAGAGGGGATTGTGGAAAAACTGGATCCTCACCTCAGTATCATGGACATGGCGGAGCCCTTTGGAGTACAGCTTTTAAAAGAACGCTACCGACCAAGTACGATTGCGGGAAGGTTGTGGCAGAACGCTACGGATTATGGTGATCTTTTGGTGGATCTTCCTAAACAGATGAAAGATTTAATGCGGAATTTAGTGCGAGGACGTATTCGCATAGAAGTCAGCGTTCCAGAGTTGGATATTTTCTTAAGGAAACTAGATCGAATCACAAATCAGATATCCTTTAGCATTGTTTTGCTTTCTTTTAGTATCGTTATGGCGGGCATTATTATTGCTTCAGCTTTAGGTCAACAGCCCATTATGTTTTGGCAGATTTCAGTGATCGAGATTGGAGCTGCTATGGCTGGTCTTATGTTACTTTGGCTATTTATCTCTATTTTTAAATCGGGGAAGTTTTAGTTGGTCATTCTTAGGGCAACCTAATCCTGAGGTGAACAAAAATGTCACAAGAATTTATACCCACACGCGTATTTTACGAGCCAGGGGCCCTCGAATATCCTTTAGGAGAAGGGTTAGTACAGCGTTTCCGACACATGGGAATACCAGTAAGTCCCACTACCTCCCATAATAGGATTACTGGAATTCCCGGTAATACTGCAGCTGCCCAGTATCGGGAAGCCAAACGGACATTGGTGATCGGTGTACGTCGCAGTCAGGCATTTCAATCATGTAAACCGTCTGCCCATTATCAGTTGCCATTGGTTACGAGTTGCCCAGGCATGTGTGAGTATTGCTATTTGGCTACCACATTAGGAAAAAAACCCTATGTACGGATTTATGTCAATCTTGAGGAGATCTTAGGCATAGCTTCAAAGCTGATTGAGGAACGACTTCCAGAAATTACTCAGTTTGAAGGCGCAGCAACCTCGGATCCAGTTCCAGTGGAGCGCTATACTGGGTCCTTGAAGCAAGCCATCGAGTTCTTTGGGCGAGAGCCAAACGGTCGTTTTCGCTTTGTCACAAAGTATACGGATATAGAAAGTTTACTAGATGCTAAACATGGAGGACATACCCGTTTCCGTTTTAGTTTAAATTGTAGTGAGGTCGTAAAGAACTATGAACACGGAACCCCCTCTCCAGAAGATCGGATTATTGCTGCGGGCAAAGTATTAAAAGCTGGGTATCCCTTAGGGTTTATTATCGCTCCCATTTTCCGGTTTGAAGGGTGGCGAGAAGAGTATCGGAGGCTGATGGAGCGTACAGCCGAAGAATTAGCAAAAAGGGCTCCATCTGGTTGGTCTTCTGAGCAATTAACGTTAGAATTTATCTCGCATCGCTTTACTTCGAAAGCTAAAGCGAATATTTTAGGAGTTTTTCCGAACTCCTCTTTACCTATGGAAGAAGACGAGCGAAAGTTTAAATATGGGCAGTTTGGTTACGGAAAATATATCTATCAACCGGAAGAGATGAAGGAAATGAAAGAGTTTTTCCTAGAGCAAGCTAAGGATTATTTCCCTTTAGCCCAAGTGGAGTATTTTGTTTAATCGTTAATCACTAAGACATAAACTTCAATGGGACCGTGTACTCCGATGGATAAATCCATCTCTATATCGGATGTTCGACTGGGGCCGGAGATCATTTCGATGGCCGCTGGAGGAGTTCCTAACGCTGAAACCTCTTCTAGGACTTCATAGAGGTTGTCTCTAATTTTAGAGGTCTCTATGAAAGCGAGATGGCGAGGGGGAAGTAGGCTTATAGCCCGTCCTCTTTGAGGGGCACTGTTTATTACGACCGTACCGGACAGAGCAATTCCCCAATCAGACCCTGTAATGCCTAGCTCTGCTTGGGCGGCGATTGAGTAACGGTCACGTTGGTCTAGGGATGATTGCGCATATCGGGTAAGGGGCCAGTTTAATCTGGAAAAGGCGGACTCAGCAACCTCGGGGAGTTGATCCCAAGCCAAGAAGGCTTGATGATTGTCTTTCAACCATGCTAACGGCAAGTCCCCAAACCATTCTTTAAGGCAAAGGAGTATATCGTCCGCTGATTCTACGATCGCTCCTTTGCCACCAAGGGTTTGCCAGTTGAGCAAGAAGATAGCGGCCCGTTCTCCAGAGTCAGATAAACGATATTGAGGAACAAGTATGTCAACTGGATGTGGTGTTTCAGTAGGAGTTGGACGTCCTAATTTGGACGCGATTTTACTGATAAAATCATTAACATTGGACATTGCTCTCACCTCTTGTTATTTAAATCGTCCCACATTTGCATGAACGGCTTAGGGGCGACCATCGGAAGGGTACGACTTTTGGTCCAGTTGGAAAGGGGTGGGGGACCGCCAGTAATCCGACGATTTCTAACGAATGGCCGTTGTAGATGAG
>JADQBO010000409.1 GCA_016278585.1 Desulfosporosinus sp. | reverse complement strand
GCCATCTCTTTAGCTCGACCAGACTGCCGAACCTCCGCCGGAACCGCATACACTGTTTCAGTGCTGACACTCATCGCTAGGACATTTCCTTGCCGATCCTCGATATTTCCTCGTTTAGGGGCCACTGGAACACCCCGAAAGTGGGAATCATCTGCTTTTTTACGCAAATCAGCTCCTTGACTAAGTTGCACGAAACCCAGTCGGACAATTAGGATGACTAAAAAGACACTGACACACAAAAAAAGAAAAGCGATTCGTTTACGCATGACAACATAAGGACTCACAAGTCCTCACCCCCACCTCTTTGGGGTCTCCGCGTACCAAAAGCGCCTTTCTCTTACCGTTGTGTTGAAGCAAAAAAACTGGTGAATTTACGTGAAAATTGTTGAAGCGCAGAGGGGTTAGACTCTGCAGTTAAGGTTTGAGGTAGGGCTTGAGGCAACGGAGCCCTCGTTTGATTTTTAGCTGCAGGCACAAGACCTGCCATATACACTTTCCCCGTAGGTTTTTCCATACCCATGGATATGGCTACACTCTCAATCCGTCCTACTGCACGAAGTTTGTCTGCCTCCATCTGGAGAAGAGCATTATTCGCTTTGATTGCGGCAATTTCCTTTTCCATGGTCCGAACTTGTGCCCCCTTGACAACTGTCAGATGGATCGTTTCCGCACCAATAATACCAGTCATCCCGACGATAAGGGCCAATACTATAATACTTTTAACCTTTGAATAGCCTTTTCCTCTTCTGGTGGTTTGAGGATTTCTCCTAGCATATGTTTGCGGTATATCCTCTTGCCACTCAATCGTTTCCTGCGCCACTACCATGAGTATTCTACCCCCTAATGCTTTAGACGTTATATTTTTTCGGCAACCCGTAATTTTGCACTTCTAGATCTTGGGTTTTGCTCAACTTCTTCTTCTGATGGAAGAATAGGTTTTCTTGTCAACACTTTTGCTAGTGTTTTGGCATTACACCGACAGATTGGTAATTCCGGAGGACAAGTACACCGTCCAAGCCAGGATTTCATTCTCTCTTTAACAATACGATCTTCAAGTGAGTGAAAAGTAATCACCCCAACTCGTCCTTCATGATCAAGACAACGAAACGCTTGATCAAGCACTCGGTCTAAGACTCCTAGTTCGTCATTCACCGCAATCCGAATAGCTTGAAATGTTCGTTTTGCTGGATGTGGACCACTTCGTCGAACCGCTGCCGGGACCGCTGCTTTGATCGCTTGAACCAAATCACCCGTGGTTTCCAGTAGACGTTCTTGGCGAGTTTGAACAATAAATTGTGCTATTCGTTTAGACCATTTCTCTTCCCCATATTTCCAAATAAGCTGGGCTAATTCCGCTTCAGTCCATGTATTCACTATTTCCCGTGCATTGAGAACCCCCGTAGGATCCATCCGCATATCCAGAGGTGCATCTTGCATATAACTAAAACCCCGTTCAGCTTCATCTAATTGAGGAGACGAAACTCCTAAATCAAATAAGATTCCATTGACCGGTAATAAATCTAATTCATTGAGGGTTTCTTCCAAAGATTCAAAATTTTTATTAACTAGGACAACCCGTTCATCCTGCCTAAAAACCTCTTCTGCATGTAGGATGGCTTGTCTATCCTGGTCAAAGCAGATCAACTTGCCAGATGCACTAAGCTTCGATAAAATTCTTTGGCTATGCCCAGCACCACCTAATGTGCAATCCACATATCTTCCTCCGGGATTGGTAACAACTGCATCAACAGTTTCTTCTAACAACACTGTTACATGATGAAACTCCAAGTTAACCGTTCCTTTCTATATTCCGAGCTGAACTAGGGATTCAGCAGCACTGGCGTAAGCGCTTTCTGCCTGCTGACTGTATTCTGCCCAAAGTGTCTGGCTCCAAATCTCGACACGACTTGATACTCCCACCAGAACCAGGTCCTTCTCTAATTGCGCATAATCCCGCAAATTAGATGGCAATAGAATTCTTCCCTGCTTGTCCAATTCACATTCCGTTGCCCCAGAAAAAAAGAAACGGACAAAAGCACGAACATCGGGTTGAGTAAACGGTAACTCACGCAGCTTTTTTTCCAAGGTGCCCCATTCTAAAAGAGGGTACACAAACAAACAATGATCTAAGCCCTTGGTCACAATAAATTGTTTACCTAAGGCCTCTCGGAATTTGGCAGGAATAATCAACCGGCCTTTTCCATCGATTGTATGAATGTACTCCCCCATGAACATGCATCTCACCCCACAACTGTGGCAAATGTCCCCACTTCACTCCACATTACTCCACTTATTCTACGTTCAAGGAAAATTATCCTGCAATTTGAATCATTCTTTCTTAAAAATTTCTAAGAAAAGGAATAAAGTCCTATCCCCCCTTCCCCATAGGACTAAAACCGTGTAACGGGGACGGTCCTTTTTACACACTTTTGTTGCTTCTCGCGTTAACGAGGACGGTCCTTTTACAAACTTTTGTTACTTCGAGCTTGTAACGGGGACGGCAGGCTGTGTTAAAACCAAACATTAAATAGTAGAAATAGTTTAAAGTTGGGGATGTTTTTGCTGGATTTAGGAGTAACTTATCCAAAGCAAATATAGCTTAATAAGATGAAAACGGTGCGAAAGTGGGGAGATTATTTTCCGAAATTCGTTTTCACACACCTGACAGCCCCCGTTAAACGCCTTACTTTCCTTTCCTACAAAAGTTCATATAAATTAAAAGCGCCGTTTAAGCAGAATACTTAAACGGCGCTAAAAATAACGTTGATATTCATTGATAGCAATCGAGTTTTCCTTTAACCAGAAAAGAGACTAAGCCAAATGGAGTGGTTTCCCTTCAATCCCATGGGCTGCTTCCATAATGGCTTCTGGTAATGTCGGGTGAGCATGGACCGTCCTTGCAATATCCTCGGCCCGAAGTCCTTTTTCAACTGCGATTACTAATTCGGAAATCAAGGTGCTCGCCTGTGGTCCCATGATACTTGCCCCTATGACCACTCCTTCGGCATCTGCCAAAATTTTAACCAACCCAATACTCTCCCCTAAGGCTAGGGCCTTACCATTAGCAGAAAACGGGAACTTGCTAACACGATAGTCTCTCCCT
>JADQBO010000199.1:2009-3114 GCA_016278585.1 Desulfosporosinus sp. | reverse complement strand
CTTTCGAGTCTCTCTCATTGGCTGTCCTTGTTGTTTAGTTTTCAAAGACCATGGATGGTCTGGGTGTCACCGGAGCCATGGATGGCGGGAGGTGATCAAAGACCAAAGTCCTTGGCCGTTTGCGACCGGATTTACCTCTTAGCACGCTCAACTTGCGTTGTCAATACTAATTTGTTTTGTTTTGACTAACAAGTTTAAAGGCTTACGTTTCTAACCTGTTTATCAATAACGCATCTTTGTGGCGCTCAGTTATAATAGCATTATAAATTTAGGATGTCAACTAGTATTTCTATTAATATTCTATACCTCGATAACACCTCGATAACCATCCCTCTATAAAATCTCTACCTCTATACTACTACCCATTCATTTTTGAACCTGCCCTTGAACACTTCTACTTCTATAAACATATTAAGTAAAAAAGTAAGTATAGACCTCGACGCTTATTATTAGTACCCTATTCAAAACTAGATTGTCTTATCTACTGAGTATTATGATAATCCACCGACTCCGAACTATATCATATAGTAGACAATTGCTCACTCGCATTGATTTTTTCCAGTTCCGATGCCACTTAGCTCCTAACCATTGTCCTGAAAAATATGCCCCTACTATGAAAGGATACGTCGCTAATTCCCATCCAGTTCCCAATCTTATACGAAGGAACATAATAACTGGAACTGGTAAGTGAACGGATATAAACCACTGCCATGAGAATTTCTTAACATTTTCTCTCCAATATCCAAAAGGAATATTTACCAATATCACAAGACTTAAAACCATACCCAAGTCAACTGCCCCTCCTTCCCGAGTTAATAAGTATGCTATAAGACTGTCGCCGATAAACAAATCTTTTCTGATTTATGTTTACGAAGCACATTCTTACAATATACATTATGGGATAACTCTTGTAAGAGGAGTGGCTGCAAATGTTTGATCGACCAATTATTATACTTGTTAGTAAATATTGGGCTTTAGGTGCAATAATGACCATGATTATTTTATTTGTTGGTGCTAGCTCATTGAAATTGACTTCCGCCTTCTCTTCCGGTCTAAAAGATAAAGTTATTGTCATTGACCCTGGACACGGAGGAGCTGACCCTGG
>JADQBO010000199.1:0-1909 GCA_016278585.1 Desulfosporosinus sp. | reverse complement strand
TGACCCTGGACACGGAGGAGCTGACCCTGGGGCACAAAATTCAGGGCTAAAGGAAAAGGACGTAAATTTAGATATTTCTTTACGCTTAGGTAAAGTCTTAGAGTCCAAAGGATGTAAGGTTATTCTAACCCGGGAGGTCGATATGGATTTTTTCCAGCCAGGGTCTGTTAAAGGTCGAATGGCTAAACGAGCAGAGTTAAGCAATAGAATTACTATTGCCACTCTAAATGATGCAGATCTATTTATCAGTGTTCACGCCAACAGTTTCCCCCAACGGAATTCTTATGGCATGGAAACCTATTACCACCTTAATTCCTCAAACGGAAAAGCACTAGCAGAAATAATTCATGAACAGCTAGCTCTGGTTCAACCCGATAATAAGCGCAAAGCCAAAGCAGGAGATTATTACATTATTAATCAAACAGAAATACCCGCAGTCATCGTTGAAGTTGGATTTATTTCAAACTCCCGGGAAAGGAAATTATTACTATCTGAAGACTACCGCAATGTAATCGCAAATGCAATAGGGACAGGAGTTGAACATTACTTCAATACCTTCCCACTGGGTATACGGGATAGTTCTCCCACTGTTTCGCAAGAAGGACCTCCTTCTATAAGCGAAAATACCTATAAACTCTACTTTTCCAACAACAACTTAGAAAAACTTGTACCCGAAGATCGTCAAATCGACAAACCAACTTGGATAAAACTAGACCTTTCTCAAAAAGCAAGCCTTGTCATGAGTGAACTCATTAAAGGCCCTCTTTCAAGCAAATTGATACCCACTATAGCCCCAACGACTAAGATACTCTCCGTTACGACTCAAAATGGTCTAGCTACGATTAACTTTAGTAAGGAGATCCAATCTGATTTTCCTGGTGGGGCTTCGGGGGAGAATATCATGATTAAATCAATAATCTGGTCAATGACCCAAATCCCAGGAATTAGCAGCGTCCGTATTCTTGTTAATGGCGAATTCGGAGACTCCATTGGTGGACACATCATTTTAGATCGAACATTTACTGCTCAACCTAGAGTTTAAAGCGGCTGCATGTTAAATTCAATCTCATAACGATCACTTAGCCATTTTGCCTTCCATTCATCTAATAACAACACCGCATAATTCTCATCTTTATCGACTACTACAGTACTCATGCTCGACTCTGTAAGAAGCTTAATAATCTTTTCATCCTTTTTAACCCATCGCACAATTTCAAACGGAAGGTGTTGGATATTGACTTGTACTCCGTATTCTTCACGTAATCGGTATTCTAACACCTCAAACTGTAATTGCCCGACTACACCAATAATTGGAGCTTCCACGCCTACGTGGAGATCACGAAAAACATGGACCGCTCCCTCTTCTTGAAGTTCCTGAATTCCTTTAATAAACTGTTTCCGTTTTAAAGCATTCGAAATATTAATACGGGCAAAATTTTCAGGGCTAAAGAAAGGCATTGCTTCGAATTGAAGCCCATCCTTTTCAGTGAGAACATCCCCGATCCTTAAGAGTCCACTATCATGTACCCCAATAATATCTCCAGCAAATGCTTCATCGAGAATCGTTCGTTCCTGAGCAAACAACTGCTGAGGCTGGGCGAGCCGGAGTCGACGATGTGAACGCGTGTGAATCACATTCATACCCCGTTCATAACGGCCTGTACAAATACGGATAAAGGCGATTCTATCTCTATGCTGTGTATTCATATTAGCTTGAATTTTAAAGATATATCCTGAAAAACTAGGGGTTTCGGGATCTAGCTCTCCGATATTTGTGCTTCTAGGCTGAGGCGCAGGGGCAAGTTCTAGAAAATAGCGTAAAAAAATTGGGACCCCAAAGTTATTAAGTGCACTCCCAAAAAATACCGGCGTCACTTCGCCACGATCCACTTGCTCCTGAGAGAAGGTA
>JADQBO010000065.1 GCA_016278585.1 Desulfosporosinus sp. | reverse complement strand
GCGTAGGCTCAAAAAAATTGAAGGCCAAGTTAAAGGAATTCAACGTATGGTTGACAATGACAAGTATTGTGTAGACGTGTTGATTCAAGTAGCTGCGGTTCGTGCCGCACTTAATAGAGTTGGCACTATTGTCTTTGAACACCATTCACGGGGATGCATGCGCGATGCCGTGGAGAACAATAACCAAGAGGCAGCGATTGAGGAGCTTATTGGGGTGCTCGCTAAATTTATCAAATAAATAACTAATTAGGAGGTAATTTTAATGGCAGGTGCAAATGTTAAAACCTTTACGACTGCGAATTTCGAGTCGGATGTCCTGAAGTCTGAGCAAGCGGTATTGGTGGATTTTTGGGCTCCTTGGTGTAGTCCATGCCGTATGGTTGCTCCTGTAATTGATGAACTTGCAGATGAGTATGTAGGCAAAATTGTCATCGGTAAACTTAATGTCGACGAGAATGGCCCTATTTCTAGTGAATATGGAGTTATGAGCATACCGACACTAGCTATTTTCAAAGGTGGTAAATTAGTTGAAAAGATTACTGGTTTCCGTGGAAAACCAGATCTTGTTAAAATGCTTAACGCTCATAGTTAATCTTAAATAAATCTAAAGCGATGCCCAATTAGGTGGGCATCGCTTTCTTAGCTTTTATTAGTTGACTCTTTTGGATTTAATGAAAGTTCTTTTCCCATTGTTGAAGGGACGTAGAAAGTTTGTCCCTGCACATTGGGGGGAAGATAAGTTTGTTCGACCCAGTGGTTGGGGTAGGCATGTGGGTAGAGATAACCTTTTCCGTGACCTAATTTGTCTGCACCGGGGTAGTGCCCGTCTTTGAGATGGGGAGGAACTTCCCCAGTAGGGTGTTTTTTAACATAAGCCAGAGCACGGTCGATGCTTGTGACAGCACTGTTGCTTTTCGGAGCGGTGGTGATGGCTAGAACAGCTTGAGCTATGGGGATCCGCGCTTCCGGCATGCCAAGCCACTCGAGTGCGTTGGCTGCGGCGTGTGCCTGGAGCATGACCATGGGATCAGCGAGCCCCACATCTTCAGATGCATGAACGATAATTCGGCGAAGGACGAATCGTGGGTCTTCCCCTGCCTCAAGTAAAACAGCTAACCAATAGAGCGCAGCATCCGGGTCTGAACCGCGCATACTTTTGATAAATGCGGAAATGATGTCATAATGATTATCTCCTGATTTATCGAACCGGATAGCCCGCTGTTGTATTGATTCTTCTGCAATTTCTAGGGAAATACGACGAATTCCGTTTTCTAGTGGGGTAGTGAGAACTGCCAACTCTAGGGCATTAAGGGCGCGTCGTAAGTCTCCATTAGCATAATTAATCCAATGTTCCCAGGCTTCAGGCGTGATTTCTACCTGATATCGGCCGAGACCACGTTCTATATCCTTCAGGGCCTGTTCAAGTCCTAGGCGAATTTCTGAAGGGACAAGAAGTTCTAATCGAAACAGTGTTGAACGGCTAAGGAGTGCGGAATTTAGTTCGAAAAAAGGATTTTCGGTGGTCGCTCCAATGAAGGTGATTGTTCCGTTTTCAACAGCCGGGAGGAGTGCATCTTGCTGTCCTTTATTAAAACGGTGGACTTCATCGCAGAAAACTAACGTGCGTTTCCCGTAAAGATGAAGATCATCGGTCGCTTGAGTAATAATTTCACGGATCTCCTTAACCCCAGAGGTCACAGCATTGATACGGACAAAGCGAGACGTAGTTTTGGTTGCAATGACTTGTGCTAAGGAGGTTTTTCCTGTACCGGGTGGTCCATAGAGAATTAACGATGAAACACGATCAGCTTCAATAGCTCGTCGCAGAAGCTTGCCTGGACCAAGAATTTGATCTTGGCCAATATATTCATCGATTGTTCTTGGGCGCATACGCTCTGCAAGGGGAGCGACCTGATGTTGATTAAACGTTGCAGAAAAAAGATCCATATTGATGTTCCTTTCTTCCAAGGGAAGACAACCTTGGCTATCGCAGGCACGTCCTGCGCTTTTTGTATAATTATATCATGTAGGGTGGACATCTGCTTGAGAGGATGTTAAGGTTTAAAAAAATACTGTTATTAAAATCACAGTCAAAAAGATAACTTTAGTGTAGAATACTTAGAGTAAGTAAGATATATTCCGACTTGACAAATCCCGAGTGTTTTTATAAGATATAAATGATAAACTATATAAAAATAGGATTTATCTCGTGGAAAGAGGTGAGGGTGTTGAAACTCTCTACTAAAGGTCGATATGGGGTAAAAGCCATGTTTGATTTAGCTCAACATATGGGTGAAGGTCCGACGTCTTTGAAAAGCATTGCGGAGAGACAGGGTATATCCGAACACTATCTCGAGCAACTCGTTTCTGGTTTGCGTAAAGCAGGCCTTGTAAAAAGTGTTCGTGGCGCGCAAGGCGGCTATTTATTGGGAAGAGAACCAGATAAGATTAGAATTGGGGATATAATCCGGGTCTTAGAAGGGCCGATTGCTCCCGCTGATTGCGTATCTGAGGAGGACCCAGAGCTTTGCACTAGAGCTGAGTATTGCGTCACTCGGACAATTTGGGAAAAAGTCCGAGATTCCATCGCAGATGTTCTTGATTCGATCACCCTTGAAACGATGCTTGAAGATGCCAGAAAGATTGAATCGGAGCGTAGCTTATATATGTACTACATTTGACCCATGTTTCGCTAAAAAGTTTTATATAAGGAGTGAGCCCCATGCGGCGAGTTTATTTAGATCATAGTGCAACAACCCCGGTTGATCCAGAAGTGGCTGACATAATGATGACGTATTACACTGAAAAGTATGGAAATCCGTCAAGTGTTCACGGTTTTGGTAGAGAATCTAAACAAGCCTTAGAACAAGCTCGAACCCAAGTTGCAGAGTTAATTGGAGCTACCCCCAAGGAGATAACGTTTACTAGCGGTGGAACTGAAGCGGATAATCTGGCAATTTTAGGGATTGCAGAGGCGCTCCGTAAGAAGGGTAAGCATATTATTACCTCTTGCATCGAACACCACGCGGTTCTTGAAACCTGTGAATACTTAGAAAAAAATGGATTTGATCTAACGGTTATACCTGTCGATGAAGAAGGGGTTCTCGCCATTGATGAC
>JADQBO010000346.1 GCA_016278585.1 Desulfosporosinus sp. | reverse complement strand
TGATAAACTATGAAAGTATTTTTTACGGAATTAAGTCGTTATTCTACGGCCTTCGATCAGCATAATCGTGATGTATTTAATCCATAGATCATTGATGAACAGCTTTGATTATAGCTTCGCCCTTCCTTGGACAAGTATTTTATATGTTATTGCTGCTGTGTTTATCATCGTTAGTTCCGCAATGCTGTACTCCAGCGCCAAAGTTAGGAACGAAAACATTATTGATGCACTCAAGCAGGAGAATATCTAAGGCCCTGACTTTAACAAGGACCGATCACACATCATGTGATTGGTCCTTTGCTCTGCTCACAAGTGAAAAAATATACTTAGTTGATCTCTCAATAGCCCGTAATATTGTCGAGTGACTGACAATAGTCGTTCGACTCATTGTTCATGGACTATGTCGTTTAGGTACAACCCTCTGAATTTTTGCTATCCGGTGAGTGCTTTTCCCGAGGAGATGATTTCTTGAATCAGAAGTTAGAAAAACTATTCATGTTTTTCAATGCATTGCTGGTATTCCGTCCATCGTATTGGGCCTTTTCGGATATGCTTTTTTAGTTATCAAGCTAAATCTTGGCTTATCGATGTTTGCTTCCGGCTTAACGTTAGCCATCATGATTTTCCCCTTTATTGAAATAGGATACAAAAGCTATTTCAAGAGACTAACCAAGAACTGTTGGAAGTGTCTGCCGCCTTAGGCATCAATCGATCATAAGCCCAACAGACAAGTCCCTTTGTCTGTTGGGTCTGGTAACCATGCAAAGAACTATCTCTAAAATGAGGTAGTTCTTTGCATGATTTATTCTAAGATTGAGGTACGGGGTTCCGACAGTTCGGAGCAACATTAAAGTATTAACTCTTGCCCTTTTTGGATGAGTGTATAAATTTTACTAGGACCTTCCTTCATTTTGCATTCGAACTTTTTGAGTATTCCAGGACTATCGGCAAAGTGCATTGGAATAAAAACTTTGGGGGTAAGCTCCTGAATGAAGTACTCTGCACCAGTACTATAGTTGTCTTCAAGTCTCGGGTCTACAGGAAAAAATGCAATATCAATTATTTTCCCCTTGATTTTTTCAACTTCATTCTTGAAGTTCTTTTCGGCCTTCATCATTTCCTCAGGAGTGTCTCTCCAATGCCACCAGTTTAAATCCCCGGCATGAAAGATTCTGATTCCTTCGTCTTGGACGAGAAAGGATACGCCTATATCTGTTGAATTATAGGTTTCAATCTTTAAGTTGCCTATTTCAAGCTTTTCATAAGGCGCTACGAGATTAATGTTTCTGTTTTTTGGCAGATCTAGGATGTCATTGCTTAAGATATATTGAATATCCGGTCGGTTATTTTGCCATTCCAAGTTTACGGGGTTAAAATGATCAGGATGATTATGAGAGGAAAAGATAAAAATATTTTTAGAACTTTTTGTGACTAAACTTTCCGCAGTTCCTTGATAATAATCAAATATCAATAGATTTTTATCTGTTTCTACTAGAAAACCACTGTGATACAAATATTTAATTGTTATTGCTTCACCCATTGTTATCACCTCAAAAGATAATCACCTTATTTATTATACTTTATAGAATAGTTCCAGTCATTTTATGCGACACAAAAGTTCATTTTTTATGTTTGGAGATTCATTTAGGACTTCTTGACTATTCTAAGAGAGGGCTGAGATAGAAATATATACAAACGGTGCTTTACCACAAGGGTTAGGTGAAGTGAAAATATACCGGAACCGTAAAAAAATTGGGATTTTGGGATTAGCTTTACACTGCAGTCGTTTGTATATATTTGAAGGTTAAGCAGGCCGCAACGGCTTCTGCGTACGATGCGAAGAAAATTCTCTAAAACGCTTAAGTACCACTATGGTAGAATATAAGAAAACAAAACTTTTCGGAGGTGGTCAGTGTGATCATAGGTTTTGGCTTTGGAAATCCACTTCAGAGTATTATCATGCTACTATTTACTTCACTCATCAGTTACATTATTTATCGAAGCTTACGACATGTAGGGCGTGGGAAGCATAAGCCTTTATCTGAAAGAGAACAACGCAAACAGAATTATTATGCCCAGAGACAACGGGCGCGAGAGTACGCTCGCGAATTTGATTTGACTGATGAAGAGATTGAACGGCGCTTAGACGAGGAAGATAGGATCTAACAGAAGCCGGACAAGGGGACAGGGACTTGTCTGTTGATAAAGGATGGACTTAGTATTAATAAACGCTATTACAAAAAGAACTTGTAAGAGAAAGATAGGTACATAGGTACATAGGGACGGACGCTTGTTTGCTGGAGAACGCAGAGAGGGTGGGTGACTTAAATAGTTACTAACTAAAAGATAGTTCCCTTGGACTTATTTAATACCGAGGCAATTTTGCGTAACTGTATCATGCTAAAGAGGTTTTGGAAAGACTTGGTTGTATTGGAGGGAAAACGATGAGAAAAGCCGGGAAACCTAATTGGGATCATTGTTGTTGGCATTTTCTTATTAATCAGCGGATGTACTAAGATAAATGATGTTAGAAAATCTAGTGAAGATAATCAGGATAATAACTATGAACCTTTTGCTAGTTTGCCAAAAGATGGACACCAGCCAGCCTATCATCTGATGTAATGGTTGTCCGTTATAAATGGTCTATTTAGCCAATGCTAGTAAACGGTCGAATTTGTCTTCGTCGTTTGATTCTAGGTTCCCATGATTGAACGTAAGTTCCACCAATTCTTTATGGTCTTGTTAAGCTAATAGTAAGTTTTTGGGTTAAGTTGGGCAAAAATAACAGTAGACATTAAACCTAAAAAGATGTATTCTAACTGAGCGCCAAAAACGTGGCACCTTGATGTGAAATGCAAATTAGGTGTTGACAACTTAGGGTTGAAGATGCTAATATATATATTCGGCCAAAAAACAGGCCAAGCATCAAACAAGAAGTTTTAAATTAGCTGTTGACAACGCACGTTGGAAATGCCAGAGATATAACTCTGGCCTAAAAAGCCAAAGAGAATCACAGAAACGGCGATAAAAAGTCGGACTTAAAATTAGTATTGACAACGCGAGTTAAAAATGCTAAGATGTAAATCCGGTCGCAAACGGCCAAGGACTTTGGTCTTTGAAA
>JADQBO010000289.1 GCA_016278585.1 Desulfosporosinus sp. | reverse complement strand
AAATAAAGCAACAAGAGCGACCCAATATTTATTGGTTAAGTAGTGCCCAATACTATGTTTTTTTCTTGGTAAAATCGAGTTCATTTTACGTTCCTTCCAATACTAATTTTCTGCTTTCCTATTTATAAATAATAGTCCTTATAGAAGAAATGGTCAAACTCCCCGTTCATATCATCTCAAGATGAAAGGGTCAGTACAAAAAGGAGAACCTACGCAAGGTCCTCCTGTAGAAAAACTGTTATTAAATGACCACCCTTGACAGAAACTAAGTTAAGCATAAAGCCTCGTTTCAGGACTGTATGACATCTACCCACTGTCCATCCGTTAATTCCTGTAATTCATCCACATTTAGGCTTATGGCCGTA
Organism: Desulfosporosinus sp.; assembly: GCA_016278585.1. Taxonomy (GTDB): domain Bacteria; phylum Bacillota; class Desulfitobacteriia; order Desulfitobacteriales; family Desulfitobacteriaceae; genus Desulfosporosinus. The sequence continues at coordinate 2,758 of JADQBO010000289.1, read as the reverse complement.
TTAGGTGCACCTGCTGCTGGGAAAACACGGGTGTAGGATTGCAGAGAATAATCTAAATAAATAGGTATTGGCTGCTTTAATCCAAATGGACAAACCCCACCCACGGGATGCCCAGTTGAAACAGACACCTCCTCTGCTTCTGGCATCTTAGCCTTTGTATTAAAGAGTTCTTTAAACTTCCTATTGTCTAGTCGCTTGTCTCCAGCCATTAAGATCATAATAAAGCCGTCTTTTACTTTAAATAATAATGATTTAGCAATTTCACCAGGGGTTACACCTAATGAATCTGCTGCTTTAGTAACTGTGCTTGTGTCCTCAAAGGTCAATATCTCTATGTCTTTTTGATGTTGTTCCAAAAACTCTACTACACTTTGTACTGACATTTGACCCTCCCATTATTGCAGCTTTAGGACTTTCCTTAGCCATTTCAGTTCTACAATGATTCTACGCTCTGTCTTTCCAGCAATAACCAATCAGTATCTGCTAGACATAAGTCTTGATTCAAACATATTATTGCCTTAGCATACATATCTCGATCAATCACAAATTGCATATTGACTTGACGAAGAGACTGAGATATACACTTGATGTTTATATCATTCTTAGCCAACGCATTTGCCGCTCTTGCTAGTATTCTAGGCATAGCAATATTAGATCCAATCACACACACAATCGCAGCTTCCTGAACTGTAACCGTCCGATACTCGGCTTCAAGATCTGTCACCAATAGTTCAGAATGATCGGTTTCCCATATTACAAGGGAAATACTATTAGCATTGGTAGTTTTCATGATATAGCTAATATTATATTTTTTAAACTTTTTCATAATTTCTAAATCAAACCCAATTTCCCCTACCATAGATGTGTCGTGAATTTCTAAAATTACAACCTTATCCGAACCTGCGACAATCTCGATCTTCGCCTGTGGACCAATATAATCTTTGGATATAACGGTTCCAGGGTGATCAGGTTCGAAGGTATTCTTAATTCGAAGATTAATTCCAGCCATTTCTAACGGTTTAGACGCGTTGGGATGAATAGCTTCCATTCCTATATCAGCGAGTTGGTCTGCAACATCGTAATTCGTCCTGCCCACTGGAATTGCATTATCTATTCCTACGATTTTTGGATCGGCCGATGATAAATGATATTCTTTATGAATAATTGCCTCATCCGCATGTAGATGGGTAGCAATTTTTGAAAATGTTATTTCTGAGTATCCCCTATCGTATTCTCGCATGATTCCTTCGGTCCCTTTTGTATATCCAGTGGCCACAATGATCGCCTCATGTGGATTTACATTTCTGAAAACCTTCTCAATACGGTTGCTAATCGAGAGTTGTTTAGAATCACGGAAACCTGTTAAATCGACTAACTTTGAGAGAACTCCATTATTACGCAGAATATTCACAGTGTTAAAAGCGGAATGAGCCTCTCCTAGAGATGCCAGTAACTCCCTGGCAGCATGGAAGATACTGTCCCGTCCTACATACCCGGAAGCGACAATGTCTTCCATGCTGTTAAGATATGCTTTCGTTTGTACAATCCGTTCTACTAAAAAATCCATACAAACTTTACGATCTAGACCCAGATTTAACATAGATTCGTTAATTTCCAGAGCCATACTAAGTAAGTCATCCATAGCCGATTCGTAATCTTCACCTTTAATAAAACATTGATATATACCTGGTGCTTTAGTTTTTTTATCTTCGAGAAGCATATTAGTTACTCCAGCATAAGCAGAGACAACAAATACTCTTCCATAGCGAAAACCTTCCGAGCTTGGGTAGCCAATGATATCCTTAAGTACATTTTGAAATTGCAGCATCGATGTACCACCAATTTTTTCCACAGTTAACATAATGTAATTCGAACCCCTCTTCTGTATTACTTCTTAAAATTCTTATTGTTGATTCAGCAGAACTTAGTTGTTTTCTTCAAGTTCTTTTAGAATTGATGTAATGTCCATTAAGTTCTCATGCTCAGCTGTACAAATGGTGCATTTAAACTAGCCTATCTCAATTTTAAAGATTTTTAAACATAAAAGCAACTATTAAAGTCTTAACGTGAAAAAGCTAATGCAGTTTCTTGATAATTCTAGAATTCTTTATCTCAAATTGGGTCATAACTAATATGTTACTAATGCATGCAAGAACAGTGAGGTTTTATAATGGGCATATTGCTAAAAAACTGTTTGACAATCGATCTTGATACCGGGGACAAGGTACTTCGCGATATTCTAATTGAACATGGAATCATTACCCAGATCTCTCAAACTATCGAGAATCCGCCGTTTCCTTGTCAACTATACGAAATTGGAGAACGATATGTATTACCGGGATTAATTGACTGCCATACACATATAGGAATCATTGAGGAGGCTACTGGTAAAATAGGGATTGATAACAATGAGACCTCTGACTCTGTCACCCCACATTTGAGAGGCTTAGATGCTATAAACCCCCAAGACATCGCATTTATTGACGCTATCCGTGCAGGAGTTACCACTGTGATGACTGGCCCAGGCAGTGATAACGCTGTGGGTGGATTAAACCTAGTCATTAAAACCTATGGAACGATCATTGATCAAATGATCGTTAGAAGTCCAGCCGGCCTTAAAATATCACTCGGCGAAAACCCTATGAGCGCTTATGGTGTCCACGGCAAGTGCCCAGTGACTAGAATGGGCATAACGGGACTTATTGTGGGCGCTCACTTTAATTGACATTAAAGTGAGCGTTTTTTCTTGCCTAATTTG
>JADQBO010000380.1 GCA_016278585.1 Desulfosporosinus sp. | reverse complement strand
TCTTCAGTTTTACTGGAAGAGGTTCTTTTAACTGAACTATAATTATCATTCTTTGCGCAAACAACTTACAATATTGTACCATGATCAAATAAGTTAGCGGTATTAAGCGCTATTTTTGTGTAAAAAGGACCGTCCCTTCTACACATGTGTAAAAAGGACCGTCCCTTCTACACACTACACATTCTAGACGCTCGTACTTCTACACCGTTTAAAATGAAAAAAGGCTAAGGTTACCCCTAGCCTTTGTTAAATCGTTTAGTAACGACGCATGGATTGGAAACAATCACGACAATAAACTGGTTTTTCGCCGGACGGTTGGAAAGGCACTTCTGTTTCTACTCCACAGCTTGCGCAGATCGCTGGAAACATTTGACGTTGTGGACGATCAAAACCACCGCCGTAATTACTTCGACCACCGCCAGATTGTTGCTTGCGAGCTTGACGACAAGCTGGGCAACGAGTTGGTTCATTTTCAAACCCTTTTTCAGCGTAGAAGTCCTGTTCACCAGCGGAAAATACAAATTCTTGACCACAATCGCGGCATGATAGATTTTTGTCTTGAGCCATAATAACTCCTCCTTATTTGGTGTTCTTGTACCGTTGGATCCTCACAAATTATCATCCGTTGCACCAAATAAGGTCAGAATTTGGATTCCAATTTTAGATAGGCCCAAGTATTAACAAGCACACGGTCAGTATAGCAGAGGGTATGCTCATTGGCAACCAAAATTTTCACAAAGTTATGGATTTTAGATAGAAAGTTACTTATCAAGTTCTTCAACATAGTGTATTCCAAAGTCCTTTAGCGCCTTTTTCAATCTGGAAATATGATACGGTTTTACGATGTCCTCTCCATACCAATGACAATCTAAGATATCCGCATCCTTTACGATTTCTTCGAGGGGAGTACCAATTTCATCCTTCTTAGAATGGTTTATTACGGCCTGCACTATCTGTTCTTTTGTTTCGTCAGTACATTTTTTCTCAGCTAAGAAATCCCGAACCGGTTCCTCCCCTTTTGGGGCGTGCTTATATTGTCGACCTGATATCCAGCGGCCAATATCATGTAAGGCACAGGCTAAAGCAGCTTGTTCCCCATCTACACCCCTCTTTTCCGCTAGCATACGACCGATTTGGGCACAGCTTGTCGCATGAACTTTTTCCCAGATGATAGGAAAATCTCGATCGATAGTCTGCTTCTCTAATTGATCCAATAAAACGAAAATCGTTTGTAGGTCTTTGATAAATTCTCGATTCATGCTCCAGTCTCCTTGTTTACTTATTTTACCACTCTAAAAAGGAAAATTAATTCTCTTTCTCCTCATATCTTATCCTAAGAGTATTTACTACACGAGGAGGAGGTCTGTTTTGAATTCAAGTTGGACACCTACAGTACGAAGTCTTCTAGACAAACGACTATGGATACTCGGTTATTATACCGAAGATTATCCGGGTGATTTTCGTGCGATTGATACCCTTCGGCAACAGGGTTCTCGTATCGATGCTTATGCTGATTTTGCCTTTCAGCTTAAATCCGATGGTCATTTTACCGGTCAAGTAAATACGTTAGCCCTTCAAGAAGCTGTAGAACACGGCACAGCGCCCCTCATCCTTTTCCACAATTTTAATGGAAAAACTTTTGATCCTTTGCCCTTGCGTTCTGTCTTGTCTTCCACTGCCACACAACAAAATTGTATAGGCCAAATGGTCAATTTACTTCCTGCCACTGCAGCTGGTGTCCATGTAGATTTTGAAGGGGTCGAAGCTCCTTACCGTATTCCTTTTCTTACCTTTCTGGAATCATTAAGGGCTGCATTACATGATCGCGGGCTATTATTAACCATTTCCATTCCAGCGAAACGTTCGGAGTGGGAAGCCCCTGGCTACGACTTTTCAAGCATCGGGCGTTTATGTGATTCCATAACTTTAATGACCTATGATGAACACTACTCAGGCGGTTCACCCGGTCCCATAGCAAGTTTACCTTGGATGACTCAAGTACTCGACTATGCCATCCGCTTCATACCCAATGAAAAACTATTATTAGGTATTCCTGTCTATGGGTACGACTGGTCAAACGAACCAACTAGTCTTGTCCCAATGCGGGATATTCCCAAGTTGGTCGCTCAAACCAATGCCCGCGTCCTTTGGTCAGACCAAGCCGTAGAACCATACTTTTATTATTGGAAGGGAAGAGTTAAACATACTATTCGCTATGAGAATGAACTTTCTGCCAAAATTCGTTTAAGTTTTATAAAGAGTTACAAATTAAGGGGCCTTGCTATTTGGCGACTTGGTTATGAAACAAGCCGATTCTGGCAGGAGCTAACCAGTAAACTTAAAAAATAAACAATGACCCTCCTCTTAATCACTATGAGAAAAGAGCATCTTCAGATGAGGATGTTCTTTTTAGCTCTTTATATATCGATAAGCCCATAACTAAGCAAAATTCATTAATTCTCAAAATAGATAAACACATCTACTTGTTCTTTATTTGATTAACCCTTATTATTGGATTTGACTGAACTTAAAGGGGATGAATTCTTATTATGTATGAGCTTAAAAATCACACAGAAATTGTTGTCCAACAAGCACTACAGCACTATCTCCGTACCAACATTCTAACCTGCTCATGCGAACGCTGTCAGGCTGACATTATGGCACTTGCCTTAAATCGCTTACCGGCACGTTATTATGTTTCTTCACGTGGTGAGATAATGACTCAATGGGAATCCCAGGCACTTCCAGACCAAGCACGTATCCTGTCGGAGGTTGTCCGTGCTGCCCAACAAGTCACTACTACTCCCTCGCACCCACTAAGCCAACCTTAACATATTGTAACGGGAATTGTAAGATTAGTCCGCATTAATGACAATAATCGCAGTTAGAGCAATGACTACAAATAATGCAAATACCCGAAAAGGACTATTGATAACTGGTTGTACTTGTACTGGAGTCCATTCAATATCCAACATATTCCATTCCCCCTACTCCAATCTAGTATATTATTTATTTATTTGACTGTGAATCAGAAAATAAAAGAGAACTATATTTAAAGAAAACTTGGCTGGCGCCCACACACACGAAGACACTGTCTTCGCACGGATTAGCCCTTCTTGCAGACACTGTC
>JADQBO010000468.1 GCA_016278585.1 Desulfosporosinus sp. | reverse complement strand
CTACCGTAAGAACGACTCCGCCAACTTCTGTGAAGGCGAGTCCTGTTACGGCTCCGATTTCAGGAGACTTTGCTGCTACTTGGAAATGATAACGTGGGGCGCCCAAGGCATCCACTAAATCGTCGACCGTCAGCGTATGCGGTTCCCATTCCTTTTTCACCCAGCGGACAGCGATTTTCCGGCACAGGTTTGCGACCTGCCGTTCTAGACCCCTTACGCCGGATTCTCTGGTATACCCTTGAACCAGTTTGAGCAAGATATCGTCCTCTAATGTAAAGACGTCCTTGTTAAGCCCATGCTCCGCCAACTGCTTTGGTACTAGATAACGGCTAGCGATGTTAACCTTTTCATCTTCTGTATATCCACTGAGGGTAATTACCTCCATCCGATCTAGGAGCGGACGAGGAATCGTGTGTAAGGTATTTGCAGTTAGTACAAACATGGTTTGGGATAGATCAAAGGGGACTTCTAGGTAGTGATCCGTGAAGGTACTGTTTTGTTCAGGATCGAGAACCTCTAAGAGCGCTGAAGCCGGGTCTCCACGAAAATCCGAGGTCATCTTGTCAATCTCGTCCAGCAAAAAGACTGAATTGCGCGTTCCGGCCGTTCGAATCCCCTGAATAATCCGACCAGGCAACGCCCCAATATAAGTACGGCGGTGTCCTCTAATCTCAGCCTCGTCCCGTAATCCGCCCAAGGACATGCGAACAAATTTACGATTCAAGGATCTAGAAATCGATTTAGCTAAGGAGGTCTTTCCAACTCCTGGAGGTCCAACTAAGCAAAGAATTGGACTTTTCATTTTTGGAGTTAATTTGCGGATTGCCAAAAACTCCAGAATGCGCTCCTTAATTTTCTCCAGTCCATAGTGATCCTCATTTAGTATGTCTTCAGCCCGTACCAAATCAATTTTATCTCTGGATGATTTTGTCCAAGGCAGGACCAAAAGCCAGTCTAGATAAGTCCGCACAACTGTGCCTTCCGCGGAATGTGGCGGCATTTTTTCTAACCGTTCGACCTCTTTAAGTGCTTTTTCTTCAACGTCTTTAGGGACCTTAGCCTTAGCTATTTTCTCGCGGTATTCTTCCGCCTCAGCTTGCCGCTCATCTTTATCGCCAAGTTCCTTTTGGATGGCCTTCATCTGTTCTCGTAAATAGTATTCTTTTTGTGCTTTATCCATCTGCTTACGGACTCTTTGACCGATGCGCCGTTCCAATTCAAGAAGTTCAATCTCCCGCATGATTAGTTCGGTTAATCGTTCTAATCGCAACTCGACTGACATGGCTTCCAAAATGGTTTGTTTATCTGGTACTTTAAGGTTAAGATGAGACGCTACAATATCCGCCAATCGACCTGGTTCCTCGACTGCTAATACGGTTCCAATGGTTTCTAAAGGAACACGTTTACCAAGTTTGGCATATTCCTCAAACTGATGAGTCATTCCCCGAATTAAGGTCTCAAGTTCCGGTGTCAGAGATTTCTTTTCCTCGATTAATTCCTCTATGCGTACCTTAAAGTAGGGATCTTCGTCGATAAATTCGAGTATTCGGCCTCGCGTAATCCCTTCAACTAAAATTCGCATAGTGCCTCCCGGCAATTTTAGAAGTTGCTTTATCTCAGCGATCGTACCTACTTCATACAAATCATCTGGATTCGGCGAATCAATCTCTGTCTCTTTCTGTGACGCTAAGAGAATAATTCGATCATCAAGCATGGCTTCCTCAATTGCCGCCATAGACCTTTCTCTACCAACGTCCAGATGAATAACCATATACGGGAAAACAAGAATCCCACGTAACGGGAGTAATGGTAATTGACGTTCTTTTGTCACTGATATCCCCCCATTTGCCAAAAATCTATGCCAAAAAAAGACACACTACAGTCTAGTGTGCCAAACTTACCTTGAACTATTCTAACATGTTTTGCCTTGATCAGGCAAATTCGAGACTAGGTTGGTAACCGCCTTGTTAACTACTGTAAAATCTAATCGATTCAAAACTTCGTCAAGGGGCGGCCGTGTTTCGATTTTCTCGAGCTTTATTTCTTGAGCTAGGGCAATGTCTAAAACTTGGGAAAGTTCTTCCACTGAAATAATATCAATTTCGTCCTTTAACTCTATAAAGCGTTCTTGCCAGTTTTCCTTAGGAATCAGAACCCGCTTGCACCCTGCCTGCTTAGCCGCTTCAATCTTAGCTGAAACGCCCCCGATTGGTTTAACTTGCCCCCGAATGGAGAGTTCTCCAGTCATGGCTAGGTAATTGTCGACCTTTTGTTGACGAATCGCCGATATTATCGCCGTTGCAATTGCAATTCCAGCAGAAGGTCCATCCACCGGCCCACCGCCTGGAAAGTTAACGTGAATATCATAGTTTTTAGGTTCGATCCCAATTTGCCGTCTTAGAACCGTCAAGACATTTTCCACGGAACTGCGGGCCATACTCTTTCGGCGAAATTTCTTCCCTTCGCCCCCTTGTTCCTCTTCCTCAACGATACCTGTTACCAACAACGTTCCTGTGCTTTGCGCTACAGGAAGCGCGGTCACTTCCAACTCTAAAAGTCTTCCCATATTAGGTCCGTAAACAGCAAGACCATTAACCACGCCAACACTAGGTTCCGTCGGCACTTTTTTATCCGGACGTGGGGCATATTGTCCTGTCGCTACAACCCATTCTACAATTTCCACGTCGACTTTAGGTAGTCGATCCGTCAAAGCCACTCCAGCGGCGAGTTGAACCATATTGACGGCCTCACGGCCATTGCTTGCAAACTGTTTAATCACTTCAATTGCCGCTGGTGTGATAGGCATTTCCATCTTGTCTGCAGCGACACAGGCAATCTCTGCGATTTCATCTGGCAGCAAACCTCGGAAATAAACCTCCATGCACCGCGAACGGATAGCCGGTGGAATTTGTTCGGGGCTTCGAGTTGTTGCCCCGACAAGGCGAAAATCTGCCGGAAGACCGTTTTGAAAAATATCATGGATATGCTGGGGAATATTTAAATCCTCCGAGCTATAATAGGCGCTTTCTAGAGTCACTTTGCGATCCTCTAAAACTTTAAGAAGCTTGTTGATTTGAATCGGGTGAAGCTCTCCAATTTCGTCGATAAACAGAATTCCACCATGTGCTTTAGTGAC
>JADQBO010000276.1 GCA_016278585.1 Desulfosporosinus sp. | reverse complement strand
TATTATATTAGTTTAAAGATCCTAAAACTCTTTGCCAATATGAGCCTAATTTTGCTTATTCATTAAATAAAACTCGTTAATTAAGGCATCCAATTTACTGCTTATATTCACGACTCTATAATCCGTAAGGTCTTTATCTGAGGCGACTTCTTGCATTTCTAATCTCAATTCTTCAATTTGCTCATCGATCAAAAGTTTCACTCGCTTACCTCATTTCAAACAAATATGAATCCTGAGTTATTCTAATATATTCTTGTATTAACATCAACGATATATTTAGATACATTTTGTCGGAATGTAGTTTTGTTGATCAATATTTTATCCTGAATTGGAGAAACTAAGATTTGTATTATCTATAAAGGAGGTCGATAAGATGTTATGCGCAGAAGTTTCGATTTACCCTCAGAAAACGAATAACGCAAGTCAGATTATCACAGGTGCAATTCAGACATTATCCCAAGAAAATATTGAATACAAAGTGGGATCTCTCAGTACCCATATTGACGGAAATGATGAACAGGTCTGGACTAGCCTCAAGAGAGTTTTCAACGAAGCTCAAAATGCCGGCGAAGTAAGCATGGTGGTTACAATTTCTAATTCCGCACACTAACACTCCCAAACAACGAACTTCCTAATAAGTAAACTGCGCTCACTAGGAGACCCCTAAGATTTTTTTACCCAAGTTTCGATATAAACTAAAGCTGAACCAGTTTTCTTAAAGTAGGAAGGGGCTAGCAACACTGCTAGCCCCTTCTTTTCTCGCGTCTCCTCAAGCCTCCCAAACCACGTTACCGCGTTTAATCACCATTCCAACGGGATTACTCCCGAAATGATAAGGCAAATAATTTAGGTTAGGAATATCCAGAATCAACACATCACCCAATTTTCCAACTTCTAAACTTCCCACCTGATCAGCCCTACCTATCGCATGGGCAGCATTAATCGTCGCTGCCACCAAGGCTTCCTCGGGGGTTAGCCTAAGGTAAAGACAAGCAAGGGTTAAAACAAGGGGCATAGATTCTGTTGGAGAAGACCCGGGATTTGAATCCGTAGCTAGAGCTACAGGTACCCCTGCGCGAATCATCGCCCTTGCTCTGGCGTACGAATTCTTAGCAAGATTAAACGAAGTCGCCGGAAGCAGCACGGCGATCACGCCTTGTCGAGCGAGGTCAGCAATTCCTTCACCCGAAGCTTGAAGCAAATGATCAGCACTCAGGACACCCAGTCTTGCCGCTAATTCTGCTCCCCCGGCCGAAGCTAATTCATCGGCATGCATCTTTAACTTAAACTTTAATTGCTGGGCCTTAACTAGAATTCGCTCGCTGGAATCGAGACTGAAAACCCCAGGTTCGCAAAAAACATCACAGAACTCTGCCAAGCCCTGAGCCGCAACCTGCGGTAACATTTCATCAATAATATAGTTTGTAAACTCTACCTCGCTGTACCCCGGTGGAACCGCATGTGCCCCCATAAACGTCGGAACCAAGTCAACCATTTGTTCTTTATCTAATTCATGGATTAGCCGCAAAGCCCGCAGTTCATCATCGAGCATCAATCCATATCCGCTCTTAGCCTCAACCGTCGTCGTTCCTAAGCTAAGCATCGTCCGAAGGCGTCGACTCGTTTGAACCTTTATTTCTTCATCCGTAGCCTGCTTTGTACTCCGAACCGTAGAAAGAATCCCACCACCCTGTTTAAGAATCTCGAGATAGGGAACTCCTTTAAGTTTTAAGGACAATTCATTCTCACGAGAGCCAGCATAAAGAACATGGGTATGTGGATCGACAAACCCCGGAGTAACAACTTTACCCTTAGCACTTATTTGCTTAGTATCGGGTCCTACCCACCCACCAGCACGAACTTCCTCCGTTTTACCAACCGCAATAATCTTTCCCTCTCGTATAGCAACAGCACCATCTTCTATGAAACCAATCCCAGACATATCCTCACCACAGGCCGGACTCTCAGAGTTACCCTCCAGCGTTGCCATCATCTCAGCAGAATGGATCAAAAGATCCGCATACAGCACATAATCATCTCCTTTGGCCGTCATTGGCTTGATTTGCCGAATTTCAAGCGACTGTGGGCACAGTTTTGTTGTTCGGCACACATCTCGCAGGTTATTGCGCAGGATAAATTCAGCTTACTCAATTTCTCCCCAACGGGGATCATCAGGGTATGAGACTTTACCGGAGACATTACCAGTCCTTCCCCTAAGGTAATGCCAATTTCGCCCCCATCAAGTAGAGAAAACAAGATCTTCTGAGTTTCTAAGGGAATTTGAGAACCACCTGGGCATAAGTTATGACCTGTCTGTAAACCGCGGGCTAACACTTGCTTAACAATCATACCCCTTAACAATTCCAAGGCTTCATCCAGCGCAACTGTCCCGCAGCCATCTAAGACCATCCCATCAAGCATCTCACCTTCATCAAACAAACCCTTGGATTGTTCTTCAAGGCGAAAGCCGATGGTTTGAATAGCTATTAACACCTCTTGTGCACCTTCAAAGAACGAGGTGACCGCCTTGATAGGATACTGATTCGCCAGAAGAATTTCCCCAGGACCCGTGACCTTCACCGGTACATAATCATAAATACAACGAGCTTCAACAAGCCCTAAAGCTTTAAGCCGCATCTGTTCAATCGCTGGCTTAAAATTCTGACTCCTTTGAGAGTCTGCATCCGGCATACCAATACGCCGATAAATCTCTGCAGTATCTATGTTTAAATTGTTCCAATTAATAAATTCCATAATCTTATCCTCCTCGTAGAACCATAAAGTTTAGGAACCTTCCACCAACCGATCAATCAAATCATCCTTCGGAATAAACGGAACCGTAATGTGCCCTAACCCCTTATACCGCTCGTTAAACTCTATGCTAGTCTCGATAGAATGCTCGTTTCGAGCCCAAGACCGCCGAGCAACTCCACCAATGACGTCCCATAAAAGAGCAGATTTTATGATATTGTCCACTCGTTCACTCCCGTCAAGGACTAAACCAAACCCACCGTTGATGGCTTTGCCAATCCCGACTCCCCCTCCATTGTGAAGAGAAACGAGACTCATCCCACGGGCGGCATCTCCCGCAAAACTTTGTACAGCCATATCGGCCATAACATTACTGCCATCTTTGATG
>JADQBO010000201.1 GCA_016278585.1 Desulfosporosinus sp. | reverse complement strand
TAAATTACGGCGATCTTCGGGTGATACTTTATTATAATCCGTAGGGTCGAATGATGGACGAGATCCCATACCTAAAACACGACCAGTCATTGGGTCCATAGCCAGTATTGTTACGCTCTTGGCATTGGTAGCTTGCTGTGCATAATCTAATTGTTGTTCAATATAATATTGAATCGTGGAATCTAAGGTTAACATTATAGAGTTACCAGGTTTTGAGGGGTCCCCTTGATTGAGGGCATCAAGTATAGAACGGGCTCTGGTGTCTTGTTCTTGGGACTGGAATCCCGGTCTACCAAATAACTCCTTGTCATAATAGTATTCCAATCCTTCCACGCCATGACCGTCTCGAGTTACGATCCCAAGGGCGGAGGCAGCGAACATACCCATGGGATAGACACGTTTTTCTTCTTCATTGTGGCCTACTCCGGGGATTTTTAAGGCCATAATTTCATCTGCTTTATAAATGTCTACTTGGTGTGCTAGGCTAATCCAAGATAAATCTTTATTAAGTTTATCAAGTATATCTTGAGTATTAATTCCTAGAATACTTCCAAGTTCCTTCGCAACATCTTCTTTTGATCTCTCAAATTGGTTCTTATCAATCAAGTCTTGTAGCGTCTTAGGGTCCGCATAGATTTCTTTGACCGGGATACTTTGGGCTAAAACATTCCCTTGGGCATCAAAGATAGTACCTCTATCTGGCCTAAGGGATTGATCGGTTGTTCGTCGCTCAATCCCTTTTGCCTTAAGGTCGGAAGCCTGAACTACTTGTAGGATCACGAGCCTGCTCAAAACAAGAAGGATTATCACGAACAATATTAATTGGACCCAACGATCTCTTGAAAAATAATAGGGAGTAGTTTTGCTGATTTTTTCCAAGACGAACCTCCTTATCTTATAATAGTCTTTATTAACATCATTCTTGTTCAAAATGTGCTTTTGCACATACGACATGTTAAAAAGTATACACAAATTAAGTGAACGATAATGTTTTAATAAAATAGAACTTAGAAGTTTCTTAGTATTAAACTAAGTCCCGAAAAAGAACTTACGCTTTCTTAACTAACGATGACTTTTTCGGAGTCACCTTGCTAAGAAACCGCAAGCTCTTGTTTCTATTTTGTCCCTTGAATGAAGAAAAATACGGTGCAATAAAAAGGTATTTTTATGTAATACTGTAACAACTTAGGCTGGTCTTTTAAGTTGCAAATTATTATGTTGTGTTAATAGGAAACAGGATACAATCCCCATAATTAGTCCTCCAAGGTGTGCGAAGTTGTCGATGCCTGGTTGAGTAAGTCCAAAGCCAAAATTTATTAGAAGGACAATGACTAGATTCATCCCTAAACCGGATTTCCAAAGGGATGGTCGTTTTAAGCTATAATATAATAAGGCTCCTAAGAGTCCAAAGATAGACCCGGAAGCTCCTGCAGATAGGGCAGGAGAAAATAAAAAGCTGGCAATTGATCCCCCGAGACCACTTAAAATATAAATTATTAAAAAACGCCAATGCCCAATCCTTTCTTCGAGAAATGGACCTAATGACCATAAAGCATAAAGGTTAAAGGCAAGATGCATAAACCCTATATGAATAAAGGTACTAGTAAGTAATCGCCAAATTTCCCCTGCTTGTATCAAGCTGTTGACTTTGGCTCCAAAGAGAATAAGGACTCGTTGGTCTGTTGATCCTCCGGCCAAAGTCATAAGCAAAAATACAACAAGGTTTATACTCAAAAGAATATACGTTAAAAATGGAAGAGTGTGTCTCTCCCCTCGGTTACTCATCTCCTGCAAAACAGGATTTCCGCTGGCGAGTTGCCTTAACCAACTGGGAATTAATGGATCATTGGTTGGAGGAAACGGAAATATGTTACCCCGTTGAGTATCCAAGTACCAAAGTTGAATTCCGGGGAAACGATTTTTCTTTAATTCTGAAGAATCAATTCCTTCAGGGCATAAAACTATAACATCCCATTGGGAAACATCCACATTTCTGGGTATCAAAGGTTCAAAATCTAGTGGCAGATTGCTGATATTTCCCAATAAAAGCCCTCGTTTCAGCGAATCGTGGGTAGCAGACACCCAGTTTCCTTCTAGAGTGACTACTTTCCAGCCAGATTGTTGAAGCGTATTAATAATTTGTGCGAACATATAATCACCTCTGTTTCTATATATCTCCTAAAACTGCTCGCAACAAACTTGGAATGCCGTAATCATTTTTTCCAGATCCGTATCCGACATTAAGCAACGTCATCTCTGGAAACGTTGATTGTTTAGCCAAAGCGCGGAGGAGAGCAGCTCCAGTTGGAGTAATAAGTTCGCCCGTGATTCCTGATTCCTGGAATTTAAATCCCTTCAAAAGCATAAGTGTCGCTGGTGCAGGCAACGGCAGTGTTCCATGGGCACATTTTACAAAACCATGAGACCAAGGTAATGTAGATACCCTGACTGATTCGATATCCAGCTGGTCTAAAGCAATACAAGTTCCTACAATATCTACAAGAGAATCAACAGCCCCGACTTCGTGAAAATGAACCTCTTCAATCGTTGTGCCATGAACATGGGCCTCTGCCTCTGCCAAAGCATTAAAGACTTGGAGGGCGTTTTTTTTAGATCGTTCTGACAAATCTCCGCTTAGAATCATTGTTTGAATATCTGAAAGACGTCGGTTGTGGTGATAATTATGATCATGATCATCGTTCTTCACATGTACGTGCTCATGTTTGTTCTGTCGGTCGTTGTGATGAACAGAAATTTGTGTAGGAATCACGACATCGATGTCTGTTGCTTGAATTCCATGAACTTGGCGCAAATGGACATCAAGAACAAATTCGGTTAATCCTATTGAATGAAGTTGATTAACAATTATTTCTGAATCGGCACCTAATGCAATCAACGATCCGAGAGCCATGTCACCGCTGATACCTGCAAACGTATCCCAATATAAAACTCTCAACTGGATGCTCCTCCTTAGTTATCTCTTGTTATACGGCGTACTATTGCAGAGGCTAAAGTTGCTGCCCCAAATCCATTATCAATGTTCACGACCCCGACTCCGGAGGCACAACTATTTAACATACTTAGTAATGCTGCTAGGCCTTGGAAATGTGCGCCATACCCCACACTGGTAGGTACTGCAATAAC
>JADQBO010000322.1 GCA_016278585.1 Desulfosporosinus sp. | reverse complement strand
AATTAGACTGGCTCCAGTAAACTTAGTGTTTAAAAAGGCCTTCTTTATGTCTTTAATAGGAATTGACAGAAATAATCCATATAACATAAGAAGTAAGAAGGGGAATATAAAGTGTTCCGCATTTAACTCTATGACTGAAATTTGACCGAGTGTCAGACCTATTCCTATAGCCAATAGAATAATAAGGGTTTGTAACTTTTCTAATGTACTCAACTAAATGATCTCCCTTTCTACTACCCTAATAAAACAAACTGACTAAAGTCGCACTACACTGTGCCTCAGCAACATTTATAATATTTGTTCTTCCATGCACTATGCCCCGCGTGTTATGGGGACGGTCCTTTTAACACACTAATCGTGTTAAAAGGACCGTCCCCATAACACGCCCCGCCCATAAACATGCGATGTCTTGCAACCATTATCAAGGCCCTCATCCTGAACTCATAGATGAGGGCCTTGAATCTACCTTTTTCAATCCATTTAAAACTCTTAAACCTTCTAATTCATCGAGCCTTCCTTGGGAAACCAGTGGCTTGTGTTATTTGCGAATTTGACCAACATCAACATAACAGGCACTTCAACTAGCACTCCGACTATTGTCGCTAAAGCAACCGGCGATGTTGCACCAAAGAGTGCGATCGCAACAGCAACCGACAATTCGAAGAAATTTGAGGCTCCAATCATTCCGGCAGGAGCCGCAATACAGTGGGCCAACTTTAATCGCCTTGCAGTAAGGTAAGACACAAAGAAGATCAGGACCGTCTGAATCGTCAATGGGACCGCAATCAAAAAGATGTGTAAAGGATTTTCTAAAATAACATTGCCTTGGAATGAGAAAATAATGATCAGCGTTAGTAACAACCCAGCGACTGTAATATTGTTAAACTTCGGGAGAAACGAGTTGAGAAAGTAGTCTTCTCCATGATTCTTAATCACTGATATACGAGTAACTATTCCCGCCGTAAGAGGTATCACGACAAAGAGTACAACGGATAAAATAAGCGTCTCCCAGGGTATGCGTACGCCGCTGATACCCAATAAAAAGGCTACGATCGGCGTGAATGCTACAAGGATGATTAAATCATTGGTTGCAACTTGTACCACGGTATATGCAGGATTGCCTTTTGTTAAATGACTCCAGACAA
Organism: Desulfosporosinus sp.; assembly: GCA_016278585.1. Taxonomy (GTDB): domain Bacteria; phylum Bacillota; class Desulfitobacteriia; order Desulfitobacteriales; family Desulfitobacteriaceae; genus Desulfosporosinus. The sequence continues at coordinate 2,002 of JADQBO010000322.1, read as the reverse complement.
AGACCATCGCTGTGCATGGTGCAGCACCCAGTAAAATAGCGCCTATCAAATAATCTTGTGCTAAATCAGTAGGAATAAAAGCCTTAAACACGACGTAAAAGAAGAACGCTGCAATTCCATACATGGTAAAGGGTTTAATAAGCCAATTGATCACCCAAGTCAAATATAAGCCTTTTGGATTTTTCCCCACATTTTTGACACTCTGAAAATCAACTTTCATCATCATGGGATAGATCATCACCCAGATGAGAATGGCGATCGGTATTGAAACGTTAGCATATTCAAACTGTCCTAAAAAATTCGGAATAAACGGTAAGAACTTGCCAATAAATACCCCAACGACCATACATAAAACCACCCAAACAGTTAAGTATCGTTCAAAAAAGCCCATAATACAATACTTCCTCCAATCAAATTTAACATCCTTTAGCAAGCATTAGCCGTTCCTCATCTTCCTTTATCTTTGGAAACGTGGGCAAAAGCAAGATCATCAACGCGTTTTCCATGTTCACTGAATAATAAGTCCATTGTCCTCCCCGTCGTTCAAGCACAAATCCAACTTGACGTAGGCGTCTCATCTGTTGGGACACCCCTGGTTGACTAATTCCCAAGACTTCTGTCAAATCACAAACACACAACTCCCGCCCGTTCAGTAACGATAAGATTCTCAACCGTGTTTTATCTCCTAATACTTTGAATTCTTCAGTCATTGCGTCAAGACGCGGTTCTCCACTCAAGTGCTAACCTCCTTAATTTTATTATAAATAGTTGCTTATATTATTATGTTATTATATGTAGTTGTTTTTTGCAAGTACCTAATACTCATTCTACGGAATCCTAAAAATTCTAGAGGAAGAAACAGATCTTAAACGACAGTTATAACAAATAGCACCAGCTTAAAATGAAGCTGGTGCTATTTGTCACTTGAACCGTCACTGAATACCAAGCTAAATAATAAGTTGATAAGTTGGTGTCAGGGACGGGGTTAGGTTTTTATTGTTATTGAGCTTATTCCAGTGAACCCTTGATCACTTGAAAAATGCCGTCACTAACAACTGCTGTTCCGCCAAAAACGGTGTAGTTCACACCCTTGTATTTACTAAGGACACTTTTGAGAGTTTCATCCATACCTGGCGCTACTAGAAGAATAGGTGCTCCTTTGGCAGCAGCATAAGCCGAACCTGCTAATGCATCGGGGTAATTTCCCCCATAAGCGAAGCATAGGTCGTTTACATTCGCACCATAGAGTTTTTCCAATATAATCCTCGATGTGTCATACCGATCTTGACCGGCGTAACGTATTACATTTGAGCTGAGGGTTTTGAGCTTGTTTTCTATGTTAGCGCTGATAATCCCTGTTCCACCAACAATAATAACCTTTTTTGGTTTTAGAGTCTGTAGGTAATCCACAACCGTCGAAGGCAAAGTATCAATTGATGTTATTAAAATGGGCGCAGAGTTTGCAGCAGCATAACTCGATATAGAGAGAGCATCCGGGTATATTTTATTACTAGCGATGATCACAGTCCCACCAACTGACGGATTAAGGGTTTTCGCTACCTCTACAGCAGTATTATCCATATTCGTACCATATATACGTTTAACATTAACGTTAGCTATCCCTAGGTTAGATACAGCTGTGATGAATGAATTATTAATCTCATTTGGGTTTGCTATGAGGTAAACATTACCTCCTTGGTTTAATGAGTTTTTGATATAGTCCAAGGCCTGCTGTGAATCCTTGGCACCTCGACCGGCTAAAACAATTGGAGCATTATATTTCTTACTTAAGACCGAACCCAAGAGAGCGTCATACCAGTTGTCTCCCGGTGCCACGATTACATTATCTACTCGATTGGCTTGAGCTGCTTCTGCAATCATTCGAGCGGTCTCATAAAGATCATAGCCTGCTAAACGATGTTTATCTACTTTAGGTGAACCCAAACTATTTATATATATTTTTCCACTTTTAAGTTCAGCAAAAGTTCGCACCTCTGCTTGA
>JADQBO010000217.1 GCA_016278585.1 Desulfosporosinus sp. | reverse complement strand
GTTTCATAACGTTTTGTGCCTTGAGCGCAGCGAAAGGAATGGATATATTTATGAACGGAACATCTAAGTGCAGCCAATGTATTAATAAGGAACGGTGTCATATTCGCTCAAATCTTAATAGGATAATTCAAGAAGTTATTAAAAATGCAGAAGATGAAGTAAAACAGTTAACGCCTAAAGAGATAGATTATATGATTCTTACTGACATTTCGATAATCCCAACCCGGTGTGAAATTTATAAATGCCGTCAGGAGTCGCCTGAAGAACGGGATCATTACTTCTTATTTGGACGAGAAATGGCAACTATGCCTGTATAGTTTGCTGCCTGCAAAATACGTCTTTCTTAGCATCCTACCAGTCTAAATCAGCCCTAAACGAGGAGCGGATAATAAGTTGATATTAAAAACAGTGTCCCCTTAGGAGATATTACTATCTCTTAGGGGGATTTTATTGTTAATGATTAAATCCATATTTTCAGAATATCCTTGTTTTCAATAATCCTTTCGGCAATCTTTGTTGCTACTTCATGATAGTAATTTTCGCAGTCTTCCCAATCTCTAAGGTTCTTAATCTTTGTTACGCGACGGCTTAAAGGAATCCAATTTGTTTGGGTTATATCAAAGTTGGCAATCGATTGTTTAAATTCTTCAGCTAAATTACTAGTATTCCAATACTGAGGCCCATTTGCAGGTCTAATAGCGAAGACACGCTTGACAAACTCATTAGTAATGGCACCAAACGTAATTAGGAGTTTAGGTTGATGTTTAAGGATACTTTCCCTTAACAACACAACTTCTTTAGTAACGGCTGTTTCGATTGAAGTATTAGGAACTCTTCCTATATCGCTAACTGTATTCATAATAAAAATGGTTTTACTATTAATTCTGGCACGAAGTTTGCGATACACCATGTCCTGAATCTCATACATTATTAGAGCCCAAATATCGTAGATATCAGCGGGATAGTTAGGATTTACTAATAGCCAAATAGGACAAGAATGATCTCCAGATTCTTTATTCAGTCGATTAATACAAGTTGAATTGTTATTAAGAACTCGGCTTGTCATATAAATCCCGCCTTTCAAGGGTATTGATGAACCCCATGAAAACTGTTGAAGTGGACATACTTGCCTATATTTTTGCGATACTAATATTTAGTTATGCAATTAAGATGCCAACTGTTTTACCCGTTTTTCTGATAGACTTTGCATGTTTTCAGACACGCAAATCTGTGGTAAAGCGTATACTAGGAGTTATAACTTATCTAGAGGCTACTTTAACCCCATTATCTGTACTCTTTAATTGGAAATCCCCTTTGTATGTTTTCGAACACCTATAAATCGATTGTCTGAATTCGTTCATAAGAGGCTTGGGCTCGTTGTTCTTTTTAGATAGAACATTAGCTACGAAGAAATCAAGTTTCTTCGCAGCTAATTTCATGTTTTGTTCAGCACAATTGTTCAATTGATTTCAGAGGGAAGGCAGGAATAGAGGGCTAAAATGAGACTATTAGTTATTGTCGACTGTTTGAGCAATATAATTAGTTATTTAGAGGTATCTTCACGTAAAATGGCTAAAAATTGTTCGACCATTTCGGGATCGAACTGTTTTCCAGAATAACATTTCACTTCTTGAATTGCACTTTCTACGCTCATGGCAACTTTATAATGTCTAGCGTGGGTCATCACATCATAGGAATCTACAATTGCTAGTAGTCGGGACAACTTTGGAATTTCCTTACCTTTCAAGCCTTGGGGATAACCAGTACCATCATATCTTTCATGATGGGATAGAATTTCATTGGCAACGTGAGCTAAATCTGGTGTTGAGACTGCGATGCGATAGCCAATTTCAGAATGGGTTTTCATAATTTCCCATTCCTCCGTGGTTAGTTTACCTGGTTTAATCAAAATGGCTTCAGGTATCCCAATTTTACCAATGTCATGCAGCAAGCTAAGTAAAGTCACTTCATCAAGTTCTTCCTGTGTTAGGCCCATTCTTTTACCGATCTTTACGCAGATATTCGTGATTCTCCTGGTGTGTTCTTCGGTTTCAATATGTTTTTCGTGTAGAGATTGTTCAAGAGATCTTAAGATTGAACTTTTCGCACTTCCGCTGGCCAGCAACTTGTTCCGATACATCCTTTCTTCCGCCAGCTTTATGACTGCGTTCATATTGGGGTGTAGACTATCTTTGTTAGCACGTCCCCAGGAGATACTAATGGGTATTTGAAAACCTGTAATATTTCCACACTCTTTTTTTATATCCCAAATTAAATTATCAACATAGTCGATATCGTTATCATTAATTAAAATAATAAATTCGTCTCCGCCCCAACGGGCAGGAATATCCTTTGATGAGCAGCAATTCGTAAGAATTGCTCCGATGGTACGCAAGAGCCGATCCCCTTCGTGATGGCCAAAGGTATCATTGATAAGTTTAAGGCCGTTTATATCACCCAGTATAATCCAACTGTTGCATAATCTACATTTATCTGCTTTTTCCAACAGGGCTTCAGCAAAAGTCCTGTTTTTTAATGTCGTGACTACATCCGTTTGGCTTAGATAAAGGTTTTCCGCCTCATAGTTTTTGCGTTGAGTAATATCCGAGATAGTACCAATTAAGCGCTTAGGGTTCCTGTCATGATCAAATTCAACGATCTTCCCTCGAACTTGAACCCACACCCACTCCCCGGAATGTTTCCGAGTTCTGTATTCTACGTACAGACTCTCGGTTTTACCGTTTAGGCAATCAGACAAAGTAGCTCGAAAAAGGTCCCTATCCTTCGGATGTATTGTTTCGAGAACTTGAGAATAACTCAGATAACCATCACGAATCACGTATCCTAAATAGACGAGCCAGTCAGGACTGATATAGAGCTTATCCACTAATAGATCAATATCAAAGTAGCCATCGTTAGTTGCCCCCATGATTAATTTGAAACGTTCTTCACTAGTTTTCATTTCTTGATAATAGCTATCAAGTTCTCTTAGCATATTATTTGCGCTAGTAGCAAGATTTGAAATTTCATCATTTCCAGGTAACGAGAGCATTTCAGACAGCTTCTTTTTGTCTCTGACAGAGTTCATGAATAGGTCGAGTTTTATACTGGTCTAGGAAAACTCAACAAGATTTTCTGAAAAGATAATGAACCTGATA
>JADQBO010000445.1 GCA_016278585.1 Desulfosporosinus sp. | reverse complement strand
CATTCAGTGATAAAACAATTTTGGTCAAATGCGACAACTATCTTGACAACTACCGGTAGAGGCAGGAGCCACAGTCGTAAACTGGGGCAATTTCAGCCGTCTTAGACTGTTCATCTACAAGAATGCCCCAGTTTCCATTGTGCCTGTCAAAATTGCCAAGCAGTGCATCGGCAATAAACATATCCCAAAAGAAGTCTCGAAGCTGATCCGGCGGCAGAAGCATCTGCTCATCTATTGCCTGCATGATGGATGAAAGTTCTTTGCCATATCCATTCTGTTCACTGCTAATACAGGTATTCTTCAGATGCGCAAACTCAATGAGTCTTTTGCCGCCTTCGGTAAAATCTCCGCAGGCCACTACCACTTTTTCCTTCCCGCGTGGATCAGTATAGGTACCGAACAGGGTCTCCTGGGTTTTGAATCCGAGGGATGCAAAGATATGGCAGGCAAGATATTCACTGATACATCCGTTGGTGTAACTCATGGTTTTATTGCGGCTTGGGACAGGCGGGAATTTAAGCATATAGCTATTGCCCTCATAAAGAATATTGATTTTATTCCCATTTGCCCCACCGTAAGCTCTGAATTTATTTACTTCACACAACGTAAAATCAATCATTAATACCATCCTTCCCCCCTGATCCAAGATATTTTACACGCAGATAGCTTGCCTGTTCCTCAGTAATTAAGCTAGCCCAAAGGTCGGCATTAATGGCTCCATATAACTCATTCCACAAGCAGTCAAGATATAGCACCTGCCCCTTTTCGCCTTGCAAATAGTCTTTTATTGCTTTTTGGACACTCTCCGACAGCCCGGTTTCCAAGTAAGTTTTTATGTTTGGTTTCCCGGCGGCTGTGTTTTTTTCCGGCTCTGTTTCCAGTGCCAGCAGTTCCTCAATGGATAGACCAAGTGTTTTGGACAGTTTGGAAAGCGTTCCTGCGCCACATCGGTGCAAATGGGTTTTCCCGGAATAAATATCTGCGAGAGTTGCCCATGGAATCCCACTGATTTTCGATAAACGATAACGGGACATTTGCATATCGTGCAAAAGCTGTTGTATTGTCATTATTATCACCTAAATTCATTATATCGGTGTTCCGATATAAGTGTCAAGGGAAGTTATAACACATAATTCAAATAGGATATCTCCTTTGCGTTACCCTTCACGTTGCAACAGCACTAAAACTTCTGAATGCCTTGAGGATACAAAAAAGATGTCATATGAGCCTGGTGATGCCTTGGAGTCGGCTTGTTTTTCCATAAAAAAGCTTAAGCTTATTTATGGAAATTTTACTCATCAAACGTTTTCTTGCTACAATTTAATTGAGCCATGAATTAAGTACGGGCACTATAGCTCGTATTCTTCATAGAAGATTTTGTATTCATCCTGTAAAATCTGGCTGATTACACTTTCTTCGTTGATTGGAAAGCTAGAGAAAACCCCGAAAACCCCGTGCCGAAAACCCCGTGCCTGGAAAACCCCGTGCCTGACACCAACTTATGAACTTATTGTTTAGCTTGTGAAAAGGTGCTGGTAAAAATAAACAAACCCTCGGGACGTTATAAGAAAGTCAAGGGCAGAGAGGTAAGGTGATTTATATTAAAAATATAATAATGGGTGAGATAAAAACACAATAAGAGCAAGTTAGGTGATAAGATTAATGAATTAAACTATTTTAAATGAGAAGTAATTAAACTATGGTTTTAAAGGAGATTAGAAAGATGTGGATTGATCTTAGAAGTGATACCGTGACTCAACCAACAGAGGAAATGCGTCAAGTGATGGCCAATGCAGAAGTAGGCGACGATGTTTATGGTGATGATCCTACTGTTAACCGATTGGAAATCCTAGCCTGTAAAATGCTTGGAAAAGAATCGGCTATCTTTGTTCCTTCTGGGACTTTCGGAAATCAATTGGCTATAATGTCTCATACTCAACGAGGCGACGAGATACTGGTTGGCGAAGGATGCCACATCCTTATGCACGAAGTTGGGGGCGCTGCAGTTTTATCAAGCGTACAAACACGATCGTTTCCATCAGATCTAGGGTATGTAGACATTCATCAGCTAGAGAAGATGATACGCGGTAAAGATATACATTTTCCGAACACCGGGCTAATTTGCATAGAAAATGCCCATTCATCTGGAACTGTTGTTCCGTTAAAAAATATGCTAGAAGTTTACGAACTAGCTAAATCCAAGCATATTCCCCTTCATCTTGACGGGGCCCGCATATTTAATGCTTCAACAGCACTTGGAGTAGATGTGAAGGAGATCGCAGCCTGTGCAGACTCAGTGAATGTTTGTCTTTCTAAAGGTTTATGCGCGCCGGTTGGATCAATTTTGGTCGGTAATAAAGAATTCATCCTTAAAGCACGTAAAAACCGGAAACTAATGGGTGGAGGACTTCGTCAAGCGGGGATTCTTGCAGCGGCAGGGATTGTTGCATTAACTAAAATGGTATCAAGGTTAGGTGAAGATCATAAAAATGCCCGTTATCTGGCTGATCGACTTGAAGAATTTGAATCATGTCATGTTCATCGCAATCGTTTGGATATAAATATGGTATTTTTTACACTCACGGAGTCCGTAATCAGCGAATCAACTCTAATCGCAGGTTTGAATACTGAGGGGATTAGAATTAACGGTCAAGAGGATGGTGAGTATCGCTTTGTCACAAACCACGGAGTATCTATTAAAGACATCGACAAGGTTATTGAGACTATAAAAAATATTATTGTCAATTATTCTTGCGCTTGAAAACTTTTGCAGCTCCAGGAATTATAACTAACATGTAAAATAAAATATCGAGAATTGACCAAGGCGGCGATATTAAGGTGTACCTTCATTTGTTGAGTTCGCTAGTTATCTGGAACAAATACTATTTAGAAAAAATTAGCCCCCCACAATAGTAACCCGAACCCCGTGACTGACACCAACTTTATGAACTTATTGTTTAGCTTACAACTATTCCCGCTCTATCACCACCACCGTCTCCACGTGCTGAGTCCAAGGAAACATATCCACTGGCTGTACACTATCAGCCCTATATCCACCCTGAGTCAATGCAGCTAGGTCCCTTGCCAAAGTCCCTGGATCACAGGACACATAGATAATGCGCTGCGGCTTTAGCTCCAGTAAACGCTGTACTACTTCCGGAT
>JADQBO010000435.1 GCA_016278585.1 Desulfosporosinus sp. | reverse complement strand
ATAGCTCTTTCCGTATTCTCCCGGGTTCCGAAGGCTGTTAGACGGAAGTACCCTTCGCCATTTGCTCCAAAGCCTGCTCCTGGCGTTCCGATGACATTGGCCTCATTCATAAGCTTATCGAAAAACTCCCAAGATCCTATGTTGTTTGGAGTTTTCATCCAGATATAGGGGGCATTGATCCCGCCAAAGATTTCGTAACCAGCCTTCGTCAGGCCTTCACGGATGATTCGGGCATTTTCCATGTAGTAGTCGATGCTTTCTTTAACCTGCTTTTTCCCTTCTTCGGTGTAAATTGCTGCTGCAGCGGCTTGCACCGGATAGGAGACACCATTAAACTTTGTGGTTTGTCTTCTTAGCCAAAGCTTATTTAGGCTATGAGCCTTACCCTCGGAATCATAGACCATAACTTCCTTCGGTATTACAGTATATGCGCAACGTGTCCCGGTGAAACCAGCCGTCTTGGAAAAGCTGCGGAATTCTACAGCGACTTCACGAGCACCTTCAACCTCATAGATTGTACGTGGGACGTCTTCTTCACGTATGTAAGCCTCATAAGCAGAATCGTATAGGATAATCGACTTGTTTTTTCGTGCGTAGTCCACCCATTGTTTTAGCTCTTCTTTGTTTAAGGTCATCCCTGTTGGGTTGTTTGGGAAACAAAGATAAATCATATCTACGTGAGTAGTAGGAAAAGCTGGTTTCATTCCATTTTCTTCGGTACACGGAAGATACACAATACTTTCATACTGTCCTTTTCCTTCGTTGTAATTTCCTGTACGTCCTGCCATCACATTACTATCGACGTAAACCGGATAGACAGGGTCGGTGACTGCCATGATATTATCTGTACCAAACAGTTCTTGGAAGTTCGCAGTATCACTCTTTGCTCCGTCGCTGATATAGACTTCATCTGGAGTAAGCTCTACCCCTCGAGTTTTATAATCATTTTCAATAATTTTCTCAGCCAGAAAGTTATACCCTTGCTCAGGACCATACCCTCTAAAGGTTTCGGCGTTCCCCATTTCATCAACTGCTTTTTTCATTGCCTCAATGACTGCGGGAGGAAGTGGACGAGTTACATCCCCAATCCCTAATCGAATGATATCTGCATTCGGGTTTTTGCTTTTAAATTCTGTAACCCTACGAGCAATTTCTGAAAACAGATAACTTCCTGGTAACCTAAGATAATTCTCGTTCATTAGTGCCATAACTTCATATCCCCCTTTTTATTTGCATAGCATTAAATCGAAGTATTCTCTAATAAAACGATTTCTATGATTATAGCACATTATAGTATATCTTTAATTTTTGTGCAAAAGGGCTCGAGAAAATTAGAAACAAGCTTTATATGCTTGTAGTTTACGTGATAAAATAAGTAGAAATTGATTACGTTGAAACTAAATATAGACAATGAAGGTTACCTTTAATACATAGAGTGCTATTGGAACGTAAATTTTATAGAGATAAGGATTAACAGAACGGAGTGTAAAAATGCAAATGCCATCGAAACGATTAGAGGGTTTAGGTGCGTCAGTGTTCACAGAAATGGACAACTTAAAAAAAGACTTAGAGAAATCAGGAAAACGCTTAATTAATCTTAGTATTGGAAGTCCGGATCGCGCCCCAGCTCTTGACATTCGCAAGGTTCTCAGTCAAGCAGTACTTAATGATGACCAGTATGGATATACTTTAACTCGCGGAACAGAAGAGTTTCGCAAGGTTTGTTCAGAATGGTATCTGGAACGATTTGGAGTTACTTTGAATCCTGAGACTGAGATTTTGCCGCTGATGGGTTCTCAGGATGGTCTGGCTCATATTTTTCTGGCTTATATTGATCCTGGTGACCTAGCCTTGATTCCTGATCCGGGATATCCAATTTATACGGCCGGTTTAGTGTTAGCGGGTGGGGAGAAAGTAGCCGTTCCGCTGCTGAAAGAGAATGGTTTTTTGCCAGATCTAAAGCAGATTGACCCTGATATTGCCCGCAAGGCAAAACTTATGTTCTTGAATTATCCGAATAACCCCACAGCGGCAGTGGCTAGTCTTAACTTTCTTGAAGAGGTTGTGGAGTTTGCTCAACAGTATGAGCTTCTCATTTGTCACGATGCAGCCTATTCAGAATTAGCGTTTGAGGGTTACAAACCTGTGAGTTTTTTGCAAGCGCGGGGCGCAAAAGAGGTCGGAGTTGAATTTCATTCCGTTTCCAAGACCTACAATTTAGCCGGGGCGAGGTTGGGGTTTGTCGTAGGAAACGCTGATGTTATTGGAACCCTCTCTCAACTTAAATCAAATATCGATTATGGCGTTTTCGCTCCAGTTTTGGCTGCTGGAGCTTATGCACTCCGCAATGCCCAGGGCTCGATCGAAGAGAATCAGAACGCTTATCAAAGACGACGGGATCTCTTGATTGAGGGTTGTGCCTTAGCTGGTTGGAAGATGCCGATACCTCAGGGTTCCATGTTTGTATGGGCACCTGTCCCGACAAACCAAGACTCAGTATCGTTTGCGATGGATTTAGCCCGGGAAGCTGGAGTTATTGTGGTACCAGGGGTGGCCTTTGGAGACTATGGTGAAGGATTTGTACGAGTAGCTATGGTTCAAGATGAAAACGTACTGCAGGAAGCGGTACAGCGAATTCAACGGTTCCTTTTAAATAAAGATCAATAAATCAAATCCATGTCGAAAAGTAAAGTCGGTGAGAAAATCCTGACGTTTGCTTTTTTATCAAAATTCAAAGAACACACCCACTTCTACAAGTGGGTGTTCCTTATTCTGCTTCGGGAGCAGAATTATCAATTTGAGCCAATTAGATGGTTTTATGAATTTGATTTTTGCAGGAATAAAAGCAAATTATTAGCTATATAAGCAATTTAAATATATTAATGAAGGAAAATAGCTTCTTCTGTCGAAAGCTATAAAAAGAAATCTGATATTTTTCAAATAACGCAAACCTATCGAAAGGTAGAGACGCAAAGCCACGGGTCTAAGGATTGTACTTGGGGTATAATCACGATAGCCGGGTTGCAGAAATGTGCATTCTAGATGTCTATCTGCTGAAGATTTGGTAGGTAGGCATTTTTATGCCAATAGGAATTGGAGGGATATTCAACCTAAATTCCGCAGGAATTTACCATATACAAAAAAGCAATAAGACACCAAGGGT
>JADQBO010000016.1 GCA_016278585.1 Desulfosporosinus sp. | reverse complement strand
TTCTTATGCAATTCTCAAAAAGTCGGAATAATTCTCCGGTCGGAATAAGGTTCGTTATTCCGAATTCTGAATAACGAACCACCGCCCGATGTTATTTCCCCCGAGACTGGCATTACGCTCGAAAAAGAGATATCTGTCCCTTCCCTGGACACGGACAGTATAGCGATCCCCCTGACCGCCGGCTTTCATAGCGGGTGCAGGGCGGACCTCCAATACCTGGTCAATGACATAGTGACGCCCATCTTCCCAAGTGAGAGACCTTGGCAATAGACTTCCGTCAGGGGCAAAAGCAACCACTACTTCCACATAAACTTTTATATCATCCATTTCCATCACTATACTTTCTTAAGAAAATTGGAACTTGCTATCATCGGATGATCGATGATCTTGTATCCTTTCCGTTTCAGGACCCGGAATTTAAAGTCCAGCAGCTCCGCAGGTACATTCAGACGACACGCTGCTCCGAAAAAAGAAAGGTCCTCGTTTAGTAGGCCGAGTACTTCGTCATCCTCCAAAAGGTAATCCGCGGTAAAAATATTAGCCTCATACTCAAAGATCGACGTTTCATCAAAAAGGGCAAAATCATGAAATGCCTTAATACCAGACGATTTACGATGCAGTACGGCGTGAGCGATTTCATGCATCAGTATGATGCGCTGCAGTTCTTCGGGGAGATCACTGTTGATTACAATGGCCTGTTTTCTGGACTGATAAAAATAGAATCCCTTGCACGATTCGCAGTCTGTTCCCATGGACTTAAATATCAGGGAGATTTTCATGGCACGGCAGAGAGCATAGGGATCTTTCTCAGCATATTTTTTTCTGATACGCTTCACTTCTTTGGAAATAGTTTCAATAGACATACATCAACATCCTCGCTGATTCGTAGCATTATATCCTCATCTCCTGTTAGTACCGTTTAAAAGTTCATTGTGTTGACGTTCATAAGTATGTCTTTCGCCGCCTCAATAGGGCGGTTTTTGGTGTACTAGTCAGAAAGTTTAACTTTTCGTTAATACTTTCTGGAAGCATAAGTGCAACTAAGGCGACCGCTTACGCCTTACAGGCTCGGCGCTAGCCTAGTTTTCTTTATTATTCCCCTTTATTCTTTCTGCCATAGGTTTTACGAGCTTCTTCTTTGCAGGTGACATAGGCTGTCATAATCGCTTCGAAGAAGGCATCCTTTCCTTCCTGGGACAAAGCGCCACCGGCGAAGAGTGCCGTATTTTTTTCGAGAAGAACCTTTGCTTCTGCTTCTGCACGTGAGCCAAGGGTTTCGTGGATGTGCTCGAGATGGGGATCTTTGGCGATCCCGCTTTGTGGGTCGTCAATATCGTCGTTGAGAAGATAATCGGTAGACACATTTAAAGCTCGGGCGAGTTTTCTCACTGTTCCGCCCCGAGGTTTTGCATTACCCGTTTCATAAGCAGTGATGGAACGTTGAGACACTCCAACTTTTTCTCCCAACGTTGCCTGGCTCATGTCCATAATCTCGCGAGCTTCTTTTACTTTTTCACCAAAACTTTTCATAACCACGCCATTTCCTTTCAATGAGAAGTTGTAAAGATATACATTACCAAAATTCTGAAACTTCGTTGACACAACTTCGTATAACTGCTAACCTAAAGTAGAAGTACGGAGAAGATGTATTCATCATACTTCCTTAAATAGTTCTATGTCAAGAGAAATGCGCAGTATTTTTAAGAGGTATAGTGAAGTTTTACGATGGGAAGGTGATAGAATGTTGGACATGGGTCGAGTTATTCTGCACAGCGATTTGAACTCTTTCTACGCTTCCGTTGAGATGATGCTTGACCCGAGACTGCGGGGGAAAGCAGTTGCTGTTTGTGGAAGCACAGAGGATCGGCATGGTATCGTGCTGGCAAAGTCGGAACTGGCCAAAAAAGCTGGCGTGAAAACCGGTATGGTCAATTGGGAGGCGAAGCGGCTGTGCCCGAACCTAATCGTAGTCCCGCCGCAGTATGAACAGTATCTGAAATATTCGAAGATGACGAGAGCCATCTATCAGCGGTATACGGATCTGGTGGAACCATATGGGATGGATGAGTGTTGGTGCGATGTGACCGGCAGCCAGAGTCTGAAGGGATCCGGGATCGAAATAGCCGAAGAGATCAGGAAAACTGTCCGCGAAGAGTTGGGCATGACGGTAAGCATCGGCGTATCCTTCAATAAGATCTTCGCCAAGCTCGGCTCAGACATGAAAAAGCCGGATGCTATCACCGTCATTAGTAAGGAAGATTTTAAGGAAAAAGTCTGGCAGCTCCCCGCCAGTGACTTGCTCTTCGTGGGAAGGGCTACTCAGAAAAAACTAGCGAGTTATGGTCTGCGTACCATCGGCGATATTGTCACAGCTGGTCACCAGTTCATGCAGAGACTTTTTGGTAAAAATGGTTTGCAGTTATGGATATTCGCCAGCGGACAAGATACCTCCCGTGTCATGAACGTGGGGCACCACTCGCCGGTAAAATCCATCGGGCATGGCATCACTTGCACCGCCGATCTGGAAAACAACGAGGAGGTCTGGAAGGTTATGCTGGAGCTGTCCCAGGATATCGGGCACAAACTGCGGGTTCATGAACTATGTGCTCGGGGAGTGCAGATTACGATTAAGGACAACGGCCTTCTGTATAAACAACACCAGGCACAGCTCGACACAGTGACCCAAAGCCCCATGGAGATTGCCCTCAAGGCCCGTTCATTGTTTGAAGAAAACTACTTCTGGCACACGCATGTCCGGTCCATAACCGTGAGAGCGATTAACCTGGTTCCGAAGGCAATGCCGGAGCAACTGAATCTTTTTGACAACCCCGTTAAAAGGGAACGTCGGGAAAGGGTGGAGGAAGCCATTGAAAGCATTCGAGCCCGTTTTGGTAAACGAGCGATCTATCAGGCGGTACTTATGGGAGATCTTAAGATGCCTGGACGAGGAGTGCATGAGGTGATTATGCCAAGGGCTATGTATCAATGACAATTTCAGTCAAAGAATACTGTGTTGCAGCAAATATTTCATCAGTATTACTAGCAGATATGTCTGTTTCGAATTCCTGTTGTTATGCCCAGACTTAAACGCATCAGGAACGAGTTTTAAATATAAGACATAAATATTCTACGGAGGTGATTGAATTGGAAGTGCAAACCCATGGCGA
>JADQBO010000463.1 GCA_016278585.1 Desulfosporosinus sp. | reverse complement strand
AATAATTGCAACGTCCCTATACATAAACCCATCTCCCCTGACACCTTACCGTTATTGATCAGCTATTGACTTTCTATATCGCCCTATTTTTATACCCTGTTGTTCCCTGTTGCATCATAAACATTTTATGATAAAGCCCTTCTTTAACTAAAAGCTCTGTATGAGTACCTCGTTCTACAATCTTCCCATTATGAAGAACCAAAATAAGGTCAGCATCCTGTATTGTAGAAAGCCGATGAGCAATCGCTATCGTCGTACGGCCCTTACGCATTTTTTCTAAGGCTGCTTGAATTGCTTCCTCGGTTTCAGTATCTATGCTCGCTGTAGCTTCATCTAACACTAGGATTTTCGGGTTACCAGCCATTGTCCGAGCAAAACATATGAGTTGACGCTGACCGCTCGACAAAGTAGCTCCCCGCTCTCCAATGGGTTCCTCGAATCCTTTTGGAAGTTTTCTTACAAATTCATCGGCCTGAACAAATGTAGCTGCGTCCTCCACGTCTCTCTGACTCACAGCAGGCCTAGAAAGTGAAATATTTTTCGTGATATCTCCAACGAATAAAAATGGATCTTGGGCCACTAGTCCAACTCTCGATCTCAACTCTTCATTGGAAAAATCGGACAAAGACACCCCATCGATAAGGATTTCTCCACGAGTGACTGGATAGAAACCCATGAGTAGATTGGCAATCGTACTTTTACCACTTCCAGTATGCCCTACAAAAGCCACGGTCTGTCCGGGATAAACGGTAAAACTAATCTTCTCCAAAACATCTGATCCACCGTCACTGTCGTAAGAAAAACTAACATCCTTAAATTCGATCTGACCCTTTAGAATCGAAGGAGGCTCACTAGCTCTGGAAGTTATAGGCGTTATGCGATCATCATCTAACACCTCAAAAACGCGTTCAGCTGCAACCAAGGATTGCTGAATCTGAGACAATCTCTGCATCATCATATTAACGGGTTCGAAGAAACGATCTAGATAATTAATGAAGGCATATAGTACCCCAATTTGAATCGGTCCTTTTAACGACTGAAATCCAAAGAAGTCCAAAACAAGAACTAAGGCAAAGGTATAAATCAAATCAACAGCCGGTCGGACAAACAGGCTTTCTAAGCGGATACTATGGATCGCAGCCCGGTAATAAGCATTATTTATGACACCGAACTCTTGCCGAAAGCGCTTTTCTTGGCGCATAGCCTGAACGATATTCATCCCTTGAATCGATTCATTCAGTTTAGCATTAAGGTGACTTAGTTCTTTTCGCATTATTCGATAAACCTTCGTACTCAATCTTCGGTACGTATACATTAAGCCAAAAATTATAGGAAGCAAAAAAAGGCAGAAAGTTGCCAATTGGACATCTAGACTGAACATGGCAATAAAAATACCAATTAATAGAACAAAATTTTGAACTAAAGTCGCTAAAACACCTATGAATAACTCCTTAATCGCCTCTGTATCATTAGTAATCCGTGAAACCAAGGCTCCGGTCGGGGTCTTGTCAAAGACCCCGAGTCGAAGGCCTTGGACATGGCTAAATACATCAAGCCGTAATTGTTGAATTACTTTCAGGGCAATCTGATTGAAACTGACTAGCTGATAATAATGTAGTCCTACTGAAAGAATATGCAGTCCCAAATACCCGCCCCCAAGAACCATTAGATCCCTTAATACAAACGAACGTGGCATTAAATGACGATCAAGAAAGACTTTAACCAGGATCGGACCGACGACATCTGCAAAGGTGGCTATAACTAGGATCACCGAGGCAACACTTAATGCTTTGTAGTGGGGCCTAAGATAATTAAGTAACCGACGGATCAACATTATCGTGGCCTCCTTCCTCAATCAAGGATTCTAACTGCTGACTTCGATAAGTGGAAGCATACCATCCCCGGATAGCCATCAGTTCCTCGTGAGAGCCTCGTTCAATAATTTGGCCATTTTGAAGAACAATAATTAAGTCTGCATGTTCAATAGCACTTAATCGATGAGAAGAAATTAACGTTGTCTTTTGGGATCGTTTTTCTTTCAAGCCCTGTAAAATAGCCTTTTCCGTTTTGGCGTCTACAGCTGACAAAGAATCATCTAAAATAAGGATTTCCGGTTGGAGTAAGAGAGCGCGTGCAATCGAAATTCGTTGTTTTTGCCCTCCTGAAAGGGTTACGCCACGATCTCCGACCAAGGTGCCATATTTATCTGGAAAATGCAAGATATCCTCGTGAATGGCAGCAATATTTGCAACTGCTTTGATTTCCTCTAGCGTTGCTTCCGGTTTGCCAAAGGCAATATTTTCCGCAATCGTCGTTGAAAATAAAAAATGCTCCTGAGGAACATAGCCAATCGCTTCCCGCAAGGCCCCAAGCGTTAAGTTATAAATTGAGAATCCACCGATCATGATGTCCCCCTGGGAAAGATCAAACTCTCGCATAAGGAGACGGAAAAACGCGGTCTTCCCGCTCCCCGTTTTTCCGACGATACCTAAGGTTTGTCCCTCATTAACCACTACGTCAATTTGTTTTAGAACCATTGAGTGAGTTCCTGGATAACTAAATGAAGCCATCTTATAGGATAGTTGCCCGCTAGGGATCTTGTCCATGACCCCCTCCTGGTCACGGATTTCGCGTTTAACTTTAAGTAACAAATTAACCCGATCATAAGACGCCCGCCCACGTTCTAAGATGTTGAAAAGCCAGCCGAAAGCAAGCATGGGCCAAATAAACTGTCCCAGATAAATCGTGAACTGAGTTAACTGGCCAAAGCTCAACTTTCCATAAACAACTTCTATAGCCCCAAAGGCAATAGCCAGAAAAAATGAAATCCCAATAATCAATTGGATTGTGGGATTAAAAAGGGCATCCACTTTTGCAACGGCCATATTCTTCTTCACAACGTCAGTGGATAAAGTTCGAAAGGCCTCATTTTCCGTTTCTTCTCCCCCGAACGCTTTAACCACTCTGACCCCAGTAATGTTCTCCAACACCTTGTCGTTAAGATCAGAAAAAGACTCTTGTGCCTTATAAAACCTCTTATGGAGCATATTTCCATAATGACTTGTAGCCCAGGCCATAAGCGGCATAGGCAGCAAGGTTATGAGGGTTAGTTTCCAACTGATGAAAAAGGCCATAGAAAAAATAACCAAGCTCCCTGTCGTCAGAGAATCAACAAGGGTC
>JADQBO010000491.1 GCA_016278585.1 Desulfosporosinus sp. | reverse complement strand
CGGGATAGTTCACACCCTCATTGGCAGGCGGCCTGGGGTCCCTCCTGCTCCCAATGTGCCATTTGTAGCATTTTCGTCGGTACTCTGCTCACTTACCAAAGCACCCGGACCATTCGTTTGTTTAATGATTTTTTTCTGGTCAAAATCCAAGACAGCACTGATTCGAACCACCGTCTTACCTGAGCCCAGTACTCGATCCAGCATGCTCTGCAGTGATTTCCTAGTATCCTCTTCAACCGTTTGTTTTAGTTGATATTGGGTACCCGTCAATCGGCTCAGATCACTGCTATTTCCTAAGACATCGGATAGCACGTTTCCACCAGTATCCACAATCGTCACGTTCTCCGGTTGCAGTCCTTCGACTGAGCCTGACAATAAGTTAGCAACGGCACGCACCTGATCTTCACCAAGTTCTGTACTCGGGACAAGCTTCAGGGTCACCGCCGCAGTCGCCGCTTTTTGAGTATCAACAAAGAGTGATGGTTCAGGCATCACGATATGTACACGCGCATCTTCCACACCAGACAATGTTTCTAACGTATTTTCTAATTCGTTCTGTAATCCGAGAACATAACGTAGCTTCCGATCAGAATCGGTCTCCCCCAGCCGCATTGTATCCAAACTGTCGAAGCTGAATTTGCTTTGTTGAGGAAGCCCCGCACTGGCAAGTTGTAACCGGAGATCCGCCGACGACTGTTGAGGGACCATGATCGTTGTCCCATTATCAGCCAGCTTATAATCCGCTTTCAACTCCTTAAGTTCCGTCGTAATTGCCGCAGCATCAGTGTCACTAAGTTTGGTGAAAATCGCAACATACTGTGGGCGTCCAGCCCACATAATTAAGTAAATTAACGCTCCAGCGACTAAAAGAGGAGCAAGCACTGTTATTATTTTCTGTGGGCTAGAAAGGTTGTTCCAAAATGACATAACTGATTGCTTAATTCCCGCCCAAGAAAAATTCACCCCTGGCTCCTCCTTTCAATTCAAATGCGCGAAGTTCGCATTGAATTATTTTTCCATAAATTATAAGACTAAGTGACCCCTAAAAACCAAAACTCAAAACGTATTCCCTTATGACAACCTTAATTGTAACCTTCATTTCAAAACATCGAGTCTGTACTTCGAATATCGTGCCTCGAATCAAATCTGCATTCGCATGATTTGATTGTAGGCATCTATGACTTTGTCTCGTGTCGCTATGGTTAAGGACATAGATAGGCTGGCTTTCTCTAAGGCCACCATCACTTCAGATAAATCTTGAACCTGACCTGTCACTAAGTCTAGAGTGGCTGTATCTGCCTTTGTTTGCAGGGCATCGACTTGACCCAACGCATCGCTTAAAAACTTTGAGAAATCCGCTCCCGCCTTTTGAGCACCCTCAGCAGAACTGACACCTTGGACAGTCTCAGGGCCTGTGGGAGTGATCGTATTGATGATCCCGAGGGGCATTATAGGTGCAATGGGTGGAATACTCATCTAAATTACCCCTTTCCAATCTCAAGTGCTTTGGCAGCCATTGACTTACTGACATTGAGAGCTGTAACATTGGCCTCATACGCACGAGATGCCGTCATCATATCCACCATTTCCGTCACGATATTCACATTGGGTTGACGTACATATCCTATCGGTAATCCCTCCTCAACCACTTTAGCGGCATCCGGTGAGTCGGGATTATATTCTAAACGAAACGGTTCTGTCTCGTCATTAAGTATCCTAGCCACTTGTACCCCAGTTCCGTTCCCAACACTTCCAACACTCATTGTTTCTCCAAGGACTTTAGCAAAGGGCGTTTCTGGAGGCCGAGGAACAAACACGGCCATTTGCCGGCTATAAGGAATCTGGTTTCCCGCTGGGGTCAGTTCTCCCGTACGAGTGGTATTGATATTAGCAATATTGTTGGCAGTCAGATCCATTCGTAAGCGCTGGGCCGTTAAACCGGAAGCACTAATTTCAATCGCCCCAAAAAGACCCATGGTATTATCCCCTCCTCATAACGCATTCCATAATCGTTTTCCCGATCTCACCAAGGGGTACAATTCGATCAGCTAGGCCGGCATCCACTATGGACCTGGGCATCCCATAAACTACGCAGGTATCTTCCGACTCAGCGATCGCAAATCCTTCTACCCTCTTTAGTTCCTTCATCCCCTTCGTACCATCGCTACCCATTCCAGTCAGGACTACTCCAAGGGTCCCTTTTCCAACGTCCTTCGCCAAAGAAAGGAACATCACATCAACCGAAGGATGATAAAGCGTCGGTATAGGAGCCTCATCACCGATATGAAGGAACATCTGCCCGGATCTACGCTGAACCTGAAACTGTTTACCGGCCGGAGCGACATACACAGTCCCCGCTTTGAGTATTTCACCATGTATTCCTTCTTTAATATTAAGCTTACACAGTCCATCCAATCGCTGGGCGAGTGGTCCTGTAAACCCCGGAGGCATGTGTTGAGCAACAATCACCGGAACAGGGAAATTCCCTGGAAGGGTCGGTAGGACTGCCTGCAATGCAGATGGGCCTCCAGTCGACGTACCAATGGCTACAATTTCAACCCCATGCTTAGGTAACAGACCTGCCTTCCCTGTTCTTATGGGACGTGAACCTGATCCTAAACCTCCCACCCCTGGGGGTGAAGAGGAAACAATACCTTTTGAGATTGGAGTCTGAACAGAGCCACCTGATGCTGACCCCTTACCTCCAAGGCGAGCGGGATTGACTATGGCCGCTGCTTTGACCTTCTCTATTAAATCTCGGGAAAGCACCTGCAAATCTGCCCCTGGCCTTCCCGAAGGTTTAACCACAACATCGAAGGTCCCCAGATCTAGGGCTTTCAGCGTTGATTTTGCCCCATCCGTCGTCACTGAGCTTAAGACAATTACCGGGGTCGGTTGCCAACGCATAATCTCGTCCAATGCCTGAAGTCCATCCATCACCGGCATCTCCACATCCATGGTCACGACATCTGGACGAAGGGACTGGAGTTTTAAAACCCCTTCGCGCCCATCTCTGGCAGTATCCAAGACCTTAATACCAGGATCCTGACTGAGAATTTTTTGTATGGTTAACCGCATGAAAGGAGAATCATCAACGATGAGGACTCGTATAGGGGTTTTAAGCGCTGACATTATGGCTTGTCTCTCCACCCATAATATGATCAAGATCCAAGAGGATAAGCAAC
>JADQBO010000350.1 GCA_016278585.1 Desulfosporosinus sp. | reverse complement strand
AACCCCGTCCCCCTGTCATCCCGTCCCCCATCCCTGCTTAGTGTCCGCGTAAGCGATCTAGGATAATTGACACTGCTGAACGGACGGATAAGTGATTATAGTCCGTCGGTCCATAGATTGGCTCCAGAATTTGATCCATCTTCTCAACGTCTTCTTTGAGAAGTCCCCAGCCCGTGCCAAATAATAAAAGAATCGGCGTTTCCATAGTGTCTATATCTTCACGGAGCTTTGCATAAGTGACTGTATTGGCATATTTACGAGCATCGGTCGCCACTTTTATAGGAGCTGTCCCGTGTTCAGCCTCAATTTCAGCATAGACTTGCGCTAAATCCTTCGCGATTTTCACCCGGCCGAATGCTTCTTGGCGATCGGGATTGTATTCTGCTCCAAACCCCTCTTGCCAAAAACCCATAATTCGTTTGGCCAACTGACGCTGTGCTTCAGCCGGATGAACTACGTAATATCGTTTTACGCCATAGGTAGTTGCACATCTTGCAATATCATGTAGATCTAAGTTGGTGATTGAAGTCGCAACTATCTCCATATTCTTGTTATACACAGGGGAATGGACTAAAGCTAAGTAGATATCTGACATGGAGATTCCTCCCAACGCACTTCGAACCAGAGATCCCTCTGATTACGTTTAATTCGACTTATGTAAGTTTTTTTGAAGACCGTCGCTGTCGCTTAGGTGGAGGACAAAGATGTTGCCATTTTCCCCGCCAGGAGGCAAACTCCTCATGTTCAAAAATAAGTTCCTCTAAAAGAGGATAATCTTCCGCTCCAAAAGTAATCTCGGTGATCAAATCCGGGCGTCTTAAAAAAGTGCGCCTTAGAGACTCTTTTCTTCGCCAGCGCTTTATCTGGGCATGATGTCCGGATAACAAAACCTCCGGTACCTTCTGCCCCTCAAATTCGGCCGGGCGTGTGTACTGAGGATATTCCAAGAGTCCAATACTATGCGAATCTTCTTCCGAGGAGGCTTTTTCTCCGAGAACTCCAGGAATGAGCCTTGCTACTGCATCAATCATAACCATCGAGGCTAGCTCTCCGCCTGTTAAAACATAGTCCCCCAGAGAGGCTTCCTCATCGGCCAACTCGCGGATCCGCTCATCAAACCCCTCATAATGCCCACATATAAAGACAAGTTCATCATGCACAGACCATTGCTTAGCCTTCTGTTGATGAAAGACCCGGCCTTGGGGGGACATAAGAATGACCCTTCGTTGACCATTGGTCTGGGGTAAATCCCGGATAGCAGCAAAAATAGGTTCAGGTTTTAAGAGCATACCTGCCCCCCCGCCATAGGGAACATCATCCACATTTTTATGTTTACTCGTTGCATAATCGCGGAAATTTACCAAGCGAATTTCCATTAGTCCTGCTTCTTGAGCGCGTTTAAGAATACTTTCTTGTAAAGGTACAAACATCTCAGGGAACAAGGTTAAGACTGTTATCTGTATCATATGTAGCTTAACCCTCCAATAATCCTGGAGGAAGTATGACATCCATACGTCGATTTGGGACATCTACACGTTGGACAACGCTTTTAAGTGCCGGCACGCATAGTTCTCCTTTAGGTCCTTTAACCACATAGACATCATTCGCTCCAGTTTCCAAGACTTGCGACAGGGTTCCTAACAAGCAATCCCCTTCATAGACTTGCATCCCTTCAAGTTCGAAATAGTACCATCCTTCTTGGAGAGGAGGTACATCTGAACGATCAATTCGAACTTCCCACCCTCGGTATTTTTCTGCCTGGTCTACAGAATTGACTCCCTCAACAGTGAGCAAAACAAATTCCATTTGTAAACGGGCTTTGATAATCTTAAAGTGTTGATCGGTCTCTCCACGTCGCAAAATAACATCCTGCAGTTTTAGAAAGCGCTCAGGGTCATTTGTCAACGGATAGATCCTCAACTCACCATTGAGTCCCTGAGGACGCAACACTTCTCCAATCAGCACTTTATCCATAATCTTTAAACCCCTTTCCAAACAGATAGTTTTAAAACATTGAGAAGGGCACTTGGCCCTTCTCAATGTTATTGATCAATGTCCATATGAACGCGGCGCCCATCTTTAACGGCAGCCGCTTTAACCAGCGTACGCATTGCGTTAGCGATCTTCCCTTGTTTTCCAATCACCTTTCCCATGTCTTCAGGTGCGACTGTCAGCTGCAAATGCACGCTCTTTTCTGTCTCAGTCTGGACAACAAGAACTTGGTCCGAATGATCTACCAACGCTTTAGCGAGGATTTCTACAAGTTCCTTCACAGGAACCACCCCCCAAACTCTACACTTAGTTCTTAGACTCGTGGAATTTGGTCATGATACCAGCTTGGCTCAACAAAGATTTTGCAGTATTTGAAGGCTGAGCTCCCGTTGATAACCATTTAATAGCCTTTTCCTCGTCAATGTTCAAAACCACAGGGCTTTTAGTTGGATCATAATATCCAATTTGTTCAATATAACGACCATCACGGGGAGCTCTAGCGTCAGCAATCACCATACGATAGAATGGATTTCTTTTAGCACCCATACGGCACAAACGAATTTTCGTAGCCATGTTTTCACCTCCTCAATTATCGAGGTTCGAAGTTCGAAGTTCGAGGTTCGAATGACTAACATTCAATATCTCACATCGCACATTTAGCCCCTGAATTATTCAACTATACTTTAGACAGAGTTAAACCTCAATTAAAGTAAGTTTATTATATAAACAGCACTATATTATTAGCGCGTGTCCATCAAATACCTGGTTCGAGACTCGAAGTACGAGAATCGAAACCTGAGACCTTCTGCGGGCAGTCAAGAACTTTCCCGGCATTACTGAGTTTAACCAAAACCCGGAAATTTAGGTTTCTTACCCTTCTTACCTTTTTTTCCGCCTCCGAGCATTCCCATTGCACCCGGGTTAGAAAATTGCTTCATCATTTTTTGCATTTGTTCAAACTGCTTCAGCAAACGTCCAACATCTTGTACGGAGGTGCCGCTTCCTTTAGCAATCCTCTTTTTACGAGAATCTTTTATAACCACCGGTTTACGACGTTCTTCTGACGTCATCGACCGAATGATAGCCTCAATATGGGCGGTATCTTTTTCATCGATTTGTACATCTTTTAATTGTTTCCCAACTCCAGGAATCATTTCTAGGATTGATGAAAGGGGACCCATTTTTTTCATCTG
>JADQBO010000356.1 GCA_016278585.1 Desulfosporosinus sp. | reverse complement strand
TTCTCAGAACCAAATGCGCAAAATAGGTACTGCCAATATTATTCAAATCATGGATCAGTATGATCTTTTGCCGACTCATAACTATAAATTTGGTGCCCACAAGGATACCTTTAAAATTTCTCCGGAGGTATTTATATCAAAAGTGACCCAGAATTCTCCAGATGGCTGCTGGCATGGATGCAGTATGGCCTGCGCCAAAGCAGCCGATCACTTTGAACTGAAGACAGGTCCTTACAAAGGTCAAAAGGTGACAATAGACGGTCCCGAATATGAGAATGCAGCGGGTCTGGGTTCAAACTGTGGTATCTTCGATCCTGATGCGATCTTAGAGTTAAACTTTTACTGTGACACTTATGGTATTGATACAATCTCCTACGCTACTCTAACGGCTTTTGTCATGGAATGTTACGAAAACGGTATTCTAAATAAGGAAAGAACCGGGGGCTTGGAACTTAACTTCGGTAATACAGAGGCATCCTTTGAACTTATCCACCAGATGTCTAAGGGAGTGGGTTTTGGTAAGGTTGCCGGAATGGGAATCCGTAAAATGAAAGCCTTCTTTGAAAAAGAGTATGGGGCTGATCCTCAGTTCCTCTTTGACATTGGTATGGAGCAAAAGGGTCTTGAATTTTCCGAGTATTTGCCTAAGGAATCTTTGGCACAACAAGGAGGATACGGACTTACAAACAAAGGTCCTCAACACGATGAGGCTTGGTTGATTTTCATGGATATGGTAAATAATCAAATTCCAACCTTTGAAGATAAGGCAGAAGCCCTCCACTATTACCCTATGTTTAGAACTTGGTTTGGCTTAAACGGTCTCTGCAAACTGCCCTGGAATGATGTTGCACCTGCAGATAACAAGTTGACTGACGAACCCGCAAAAATCCCTGAACATGTCCAAAATTATGTTGACATATACAATGCAGTAACAGGTAAAACTATTGATAAATATGAAATGATCCGTCAATCCGAACGGGTTTACAATTTCCAGAGAATCTTCAATATTCGGATGGGTTACGGTAAACGAGTTCATGACAAACTTCCTTACAGAGCAATGGGTCCTGTGACTGTGGAAGAGTATGAATCCAGGCAAGATCGCTATGATAATCAGCTTAAGGACCTTTTAGGCTATGATCCAACCGGCAAAACCACGGAAGAAAAGATTAAGGTCATGAGAGAGTATCGTGAAAATCAGTACGAAAAGCTCACTGATGCAGTTTATAAACGTCGCGGTTGGACCATGGACGGCGTACCGACGGTCGAAAAACTACGGGACTTAGAGATGGATTTACCGGAACTTCTAGAAGTTGTTCAAAAACATTTGTAGGTGATAACTTGATTAAACTAAACAATAGGAATTGCGAATGGAGAGAAGGTCTTACGGTTGAAGAGCTTTTGAAGCTTAAAAACTACACCTATCCAAGGATTGTCGTTTCGGTCAATGCTCAGATTATTTCCAAGGAGGATTATGCCTCCACGATCATCAACGACGGGGATAATGTGGAGGCCATACATCTTATGGCGGGTGGATAGAATAACTCATTCATAGGGGATTCCTAAAAAGGGGTTGTAGCAAACTGGCAATAAAGTTTGTTATGGCTCCTTTTTGTAATGGTCACAGCAATTTTTATTTGGGGATATAATGGATAAGTGGAGGAACTAACGTGCGTGTGGAGAATTTAAGTAGAGTAGAAATAGGCTTTACTTCGAATATATAGGAAGGTAGCCGTTATACCGTAATCCTATAGCTTACCAAAATCAGTTTTAGAAAGAGCGGGAGTGGGAGTTTTGCTTAGGGGCATGATCTTTAATATTATGAAGTATTCGATCCATGATGGACCGGGTATTCGGACGACCGTCTTTTTTAAAGGGTGTCCTCTCAATTGTCAGTGGTGTCATAACCCGGAGGGCCAGGAGTTTGGTCAAGAGTTAATGTATCGTCTGGACAAATGTATTGCTTGTGGACATTGTCGGAAGGTTTGCCCAAGCGGAGCAGTTGTTTTTACTATGGGAAAGTTGGTTTATATTAGAGAGAGATGTCAGGCTTGCGGAGAATGCAGTAAGGTTTGCCATGCTGGAGCAAGAGAACTTGTAGCTAAGCAGATGTCCGTGAGCCAGGTCATGACTGAAATAGAGAAGGATTCAATTTTCTATGAGGAATCAGGGGGAGGAGTAACGTTTTCCGGTGGAGAAGCGTTGATGCAGACTGACTTTCTTCTACAAATACTCAAAGAGTGCCGCAAGAGGGAAATCCATACAGCGGTAGAGACATGTGGGTTTGTTAAACTTGACTCCTTAAAAAGAATCAGGGACTATGTGGATCTATTTTTATATGACTTAAAACTTATGGATAGTAGGAAACACCAAGATACAACAGGGGTCCCTAATGAAGTAATATTATCCAATCTACGTTGGCTTGTGGAGAGCCATCCCCAAGTTATTGTCCGGGTAGCGATCATTCCGGGGATCAATGATGATGGGGTTAATCTCCAACAAATTGGGGAATTTGTTGCGTCGTTAAAACGTGTCCCAGAAATACATTGTTTGCCCTACCATAAGGCAGGAGTGAATAAGTACCAACGGCTTGGTCTTGAATACTGTTTGTCAGATTTACAGTCCCCAGACGCTGAACGCATGGCCCAGATTGCTGGAAAGTTGGAGCAGTTTGGCTTAAACGTTAAAATTGGGGGATAACGAAGATACCTAACTGTAGCATTCATAAGATAAGGAGAAATGAAGAATGAACCAAAGAGTGACTATGCTTAGGCAACAAAGCCTAGAGACTGAAGCTTATATCTCCGCCGAACGAGCAGAGTTGATCACGGAATTTTATCGATTGGCTGGGAAGACATCCGTTCCCGTCCAACGGGCTTTAGCGTTCAAATATTTGCTAGAGCACAAAGAAATTTGTATTAATGAAGGCGAATTGATCGTAGGGGAAAGAGGGCCGGCTCCGAAGGCTACCTATACTTACCCGGAACTTTGTTGTCATAGTCTAGAGGATTTAGATATTTTAGATTCTCGTCAGAAGATTTCGTTTAAAGTCAGTCCAGAGGTGCGTCAAGCCTACGCAGAGCGTATTATTCCTTATTGGCAAGGCAAGTCAATGCGTGATCTGATGTTTGACGAGATGACTGAGGAATGGAAAAGTGCCTATGATGCAGGGATTTTTACGTAGTTTATGG
>JADQBO010000043.1 GCA_016278585.1 Desulfosporosinus sp. | reverse complement strand
ATCTAACAACGTGTTTATAAAACGTTCTTTAGAGTAAATCGTTCCTTATCGTAGATTTGCTCAAATAATAGTTTCAAGGACGATACTTCTGCGAGGGAAAGAACAAGGTCTTCTGTTTCGATGAATCGTTCCAACCGCTTTAGGGTAAGATCAATGGTATCGATTTCTTGATGATCGAGGAGAATACTCCACCAGGTGTTGTTTTTGTCCCAACTTTGTCGAACAGTTGCCGATCCCTTTTTAGCCTCATCCCAGTTTCGAGAAGATATAGATTGTTCGACTGACTCAAGATAAGTCCCCACATTTTGAGTTGTGGTTTGAATATAACGATAGGAAGTAAAGGAACCTCCGATCAAGAATAGAACAATGACAACAATGGTAGTAAGGGTACGCACCTGGTTTTTCACCTCGCATTTTTTAGATATGTTACTTAGGCTTTTTGGATATTTTTTTTTGCACGTAGAGCTCTCCGGCAGAATCTAGGCTGGCCAAGAAGACATCTTCGATATCCTTAATTTTGTGTTTTTTAAGTTCGCGTTTTAACCAGTGAATATCTTTATGACCTTCTTGTAGATTATTCTTAAAGAGTTTTCCATCCATAATTAATGTCAGTGGTGGACCCTCGTATTGGGGAGTCATATTAAAATCCTCGGGAGTAGTTGGTCTTTTATGTGCTTTCGGAAAAACGCTTAATTCACCGTTATTTTCTAAAATGGCAAATTCCACGTCAGCAATGTTTAATATATTTTTAATACGAAGCTCCTCTAATAAGTCGGTAAGATTATAACAATTTTTCCTTAAGGCATCTTCTTTAATTTCCCCACGATCAATGAGGATACTCGGAACCCCACAAATAATACCTCTAGCCTTTTCGCTTTTTAAGGAAATCCAGGCCAAGGTTGAACTTGCAGAAAGGAGAACTAAAATAGGAATAATGCCGCTGAGGAGTGGAACCCCGACGTTCTCACTAGGTACGGCTGCAAGTTCAGAAATCATGAGAATAACAACTAACTCAAAGGGCTGCAATTGACCGAGTTCCCTTTTCCCCATTATACGTAGAGCAATAATGACCACAGCATATAGAATAAGGGTTCTTACCACAACCGTAAGCATATTGTTCTCCTTTCGTTAAAGATACCTCAATTTCTATCGGAAATTAGTTTACCCTAAATGGTTAGCGTTATCCGCTGCTACACCCAGTGAGGGCTATAGTCATTTGATTACGTAAGGTAAGTCTGTTATAATTGTTAAGTAATTTCTTGGATGTAATTGGCTTAAGCGGGGGTTTGTAGTCTTTGAAAAACGGTAAGACTAACGAAGTATCCACAGTTGCCTTGCACATAGGATTAAATAGTGTTTAAGGGGGAGAACATATGTCAGTCTCAGTAGAAAAAATAGAGAAAAATGTTGTAGCTTTAGAAGTTACCGTTGAGGCGGAAAAGTTTGTTAATGCAGTGAATCAAGCTGCGAAGACTATGGCTAAGAAAGTTAATGTTCCAGGTTTTCGTAAAGGTAAAGCTCCGCGCCGCATGGTCGAACTCCATGTGGGAAAGGAAGCCCTCTATGATGAAGCCTTAGATCATTTGATCGGGCCGGCATACGCTGAAGCAGTGGCTGAAAGCGGTATCGACCCAGTGGATCGCCCAAATGTTGATTTGGTACAGATTGAAGAAGGAAAAGATCTAATTTTTAAAGCAAAAGTCATGGTTAAGCCAGAGGTTGAACTAGGAGAGTACAAAGGACTTAACATCGAACAAAGTGCAGCAAGCATTTCAGAAGAAGAAGTTGCTGAAGCACTAAAGAGTAAGCAGGAACAGCATGCGCGTCTCACAACCCTTGAAGAAGGAAACGTACAAAACGATGATACCGTCACGTTAGACTTTGAAGGATTTACTGATGGAGTTCCTTTTGTGGGTGGTAAAGCAGAAGACTATGAACTAGTCATCGGATCAGGTACCTTTATTCCAGGTTTTGAAGAAGGTTTAATTGGCGTTGAAATCGGACAACCTGTTGATGTCAACGTTACCTTCCCTGCTGAATATCATAGTGCAGAGCTTGCTGGAAAGGAAGCTGTGTTTAAAACACTAATTAAAAAAATTCAACGCAAAGAACTTTCTGCTCTGGATGATGAATTTGCAAAAGATGTCAGTGAATTTGAAACTCTGGATGAATTGAAAACCGACTTGCGGAATAAATTAATGAAGAGCTCAGAAGCAAGAGTCAAAGATGAGCATCTCAAGGCAATTATTGCTAAAGTGGTTGACAATGCCAGCGTTGAAATTCCTGAAGTCATGGTTACTGAAAGAATCAAAGTAATGTTGGATGATTTGAGCCGTAATCTTACCCAGCAAGGGATGACCCTTGAACAGTATTATCAGTATACGAACTCAACTCCCGAAACTATGAAGGAGCAAATTCGCCCTCAAGCTAATGAAAGCGTTAAAATGGATTTAGTTTTAGAAACTATTGCCAAAGTAGAAGGAATTGAGATTACGGAAGACGAATTAGACGAAGAGATCAAGAAAGTTGGCGAGCGTCACGGACAAGACGCAGCATTACTCAAACAGTCCCTCATAGCGCGTGGGGAGCTCTCGTTCTACAAACAAGGCTTAGTCAGTGACAAGACGGTCACCTATTTAGTAGAACAGAACACCTAATAACGCATGGGAGGGAATTCTGAGGTATAGAGGTGAGAGGATGGCAAAGTACACCGAAGACAAAAATCAACTCAAGTGTTCGTTTTGCGGTAAGACCCAGGAACAAGTCAAAAAATTAGTTGCTGGTCCAGGCGTTTACATTTGCGATGAATGCATTGAACTTTGTAATGAGATTATTGAGGAAGAGTTGACGGATGATTTGGGGGTTGAGATTGGGGAAATTTTGAAACCCAAAGAAATCCGGGCAGTCATTGATCAGTATGTTATTGGTCAAGAACAAGCCAAAAAAGCACTTTCAGTAGCAGTCTACAACCACTACAAGAGGATTAACCTGGGCATGAAAATTGATGATGTTGAATTGCAAAAATCAAACATCGTTATGTTGGGGCCTACGGGTTCAGGAAAGACTTTGCTGGCCTCGACGCTAGCTAAAGTCCTTAATGTTCCCTTTGCAATTGCGGATGCTACTTCACTAACAGAGGCTGGCTATGTAGGTGAGGATGTTGAAAATATCCTTCTGAAATTAATCCA
>JADQBO010000096.1 GCA_016278585.1 Desulfosporosinus sp. | reverse complement strand
TGACAATTAATGAGTATAAATGCTAAAATATTTAAATGTGGTGACTTCTCACCGCAACCGCTCGAATCAGGTATAACAGGTTTTTTCTGATAGGAAAGCCGACCTGCAATGGCGAGTCTAGGGCATGGGAGGTGTAATAAAATGTACGCAGTGATTGAAACCGGTGGTAAACAGTTCCGCGTTCAAGAAGGCGACGTACTTTACGTTGAGAAATTGGATGCTAATGTAGGGGATGCCGTGACGATTGATCAGGTTCTGCTCGTGGAAAAAGACGGTTCTGTTAGTGTTGGAACCCCAGTTGTGGCAGGTGCTACAGCAGTGCTGAAAGTTGTAGAGCACGGTAAAGGGGAGAAGATTGTTGTCTTCAAATTCAAATCCAAGAAGAACTATCGACGCAAGCAAGGACATCGTCAACCTTACACAAAAGTTCTCGTCGAGGCACTCCAAGCGTAAGCGTCAAGCTGGCATTCGCTTCATTATAAGGGCGGATGATCAAGGGCAGATTCGTGAATTCGAGCTGTCTGGACATGCTGGGTTTGCAGAAGAGGGTCGGGATATTGTTTGTGCGGGTGTTTCCGCACTAAGTATCGCGGCGGTCAATGGGTTGGAACATTTCTTGTCGGTTGCCCCTAAAGTGCAGGAGGCGGATGGACACATCACCTGCCAGCTAATTGAGGTTTCGGAACAGGATTTGGAGAAGGCTCAGTGGATTTTGCAAACGATGACGTTAGGTATTGAACAAATACAAGAGGCTTACGGTCAAGACTATATAATTATCGATCGAAGGAGGTGGACTCCATGCTAAAAATGAATCTACAATTGTTTGCCCATAAAAAAGGGGTAGGTAGCTCACGAAATGGTCGGGATAGTAATGCTCAACGTCTCGGTGTAAAACGTGGCGATGGCCAATTTGTCACTGCAGGTTCGATTATCGTACGTCAACGTGGTACGAAGTTTCATCCCGCTAAAAACTGTGGTTTGGGTAAAGATGACACCTTATTTGCTCTCATCGACGGTTATGTAAAATTTGAGCATAAGGATCGGTTGCATAAACAAGTTAGTATTTATGCTGAGCGCCCAAAAACACCGATTGCTATCGCCCAATAAGCTGGTTTATTATTTACCCCTGGGTTTTCCCAGGGGTTTTTCATGTACCAGTCAGACAGTTTTAGTTCAGTTTCACTAAGGAATAGCCGGTGCCAGAAGGCTTGGAGTTAGTCAAGTTTAGTTTTTAGTATAGATTGGGATGGGTACATATTAATCTGTGGTTCAAACGCACAATAAAGTACGGATGTGAGGGAACGGTGACTATGTCAGTAGAACGCGTTCTAATGTCAGAGCTGTTACAGTGGTATCGCCTCCAAAGGCATGATTTCATGAATCACTGGCAGGTAATTATGGGGAATTTACAGCTTAATCGGCCTGAGGAGGCCCTTTTGTACATGAGAGAGACGGCCACCGGATCGCTGGAAGAACAAAAAATTGCGCAAATTCCAGAACCTTATTTAGGGGCAATTCTATTGGGTCTGATGATTTGTTTGAGTCAGGAAGGGGTTAAGGCTAGCCTTGATTTTCCTGAAGAGATGAAACAGAAAGACTTTTGGAAAGATCACTGGCGGGAAGAATATGTGGAAGGGTTATACGGGTACACTACAGAATGTATGGAAGTGGTTTCTCGGTCTCGGGCATTTAAAAACTTAAATGCTGAAGTGTATTTATTTGATGAACCGGGAGGCTTAGCCTGCCAGGTGATCTTATCCGATGAAGAAACAGTCCTTTTTGATAAATTAGTGACCTTAGCATCTAACTGCTAAAAGTATAAGGAGAATCATGTATGTTTTACGATCAGGCGAAGATTTATGTTAAAGGCGGAGATGGCGGAGCAGGAGCTGTCGCTTTTCGTCGAGAAAAATATGTTCCTGAGGGCGGCCCGAGTGGTGGAGATGGCGGGCGCGGAGGAAATATTGTGTTTATGGGAGATGAGGGTTTACGGACCCTTGTGGATTTTCGTTATAAACGGCATTATAAGGGAGATCGGGGGGACCACGGGCAAGCCAAAAATATGAGTGGTCGAAGCGGTACGGATACTATTTTGCGTATTCCCGTTGGAACCGTGGTCTTCGATGACGGGACCGGGGAAACGATTGCGGATATTACTGAGCATGGACAGCGTGTTGTTGTGGCAGCGGGTGGACGGGGAGGCCGGGGTAATGCTCGTTTTATGAGTAACACTAATAAAGCGCCGACCTTGGCGGAAAATGGAGAGCCGGGTGTTGAACACTGGCTGCGGTTAGAGTTAAAACTTTTGGCTGACGTTGGGCTGGTCGGGTTCCCAAATGTGGGGAAATCCACGATTATTTCGAAGGTGTCGGCCGCCAAGCCAAAGATCGCCGATTATCATTTTACGACCTTAGTTCCTAATTTGGGTGTGGTTGATGTTGAGGATGGGGAAAGTTTTGTTATGGCGGATATTCCCGGACTGATCGAGGGTGCTCATACCGGGGCGGGATTGGGACATGAATTCTTACGGCATACTGAACGGACACGCTTGATTTTACACGTCTTAGATATCTCCGGTTCAGAAGAACGTGATCCACTGGAGGATTTAAAGGTTATTCAGGAAGAACTTAGACTTTATAGCCCTGCCCTTGCCCAGCGGCCAGTGATTATTGTGGCTAATAAAATGGATATACCAGGGGCGGAGGAACATTTGCAGCGCTTGAAGGATTCCGTTGAAGGGCGTCAGGAAATCTTTGCGGTCTCGGCTGCGACTGGGGAAGGGTTACAAGCCTTGGTTTATCATATTGCTCAGGTCTTACCGGAGACTGAGGTGCCAATGATTGTGACTCCTGTGGCAGAGCATCGAGTTACGAAGGCCCAAGGGGATAAGCGGTTCGAAATTCGCAAAGAAGAGGACCTCTTTATTGTCTCCGGTGCTGAAATTGAAAAACATGCTAAGATGACTTTTTTTGATCGAGAGGCTAGCGTCTATCGTTTTCAGAACATCTTAAAGATGATGGGGATCGATGATGCTCTGCGCGCGGAAGGGATTAAAGAAGGGGATCAAGTGGATATTGCGGGAGTTAAGTTCGATTGGGTGTAAGTGATTGGGCCTAGTAATAAGTATGGTATTCTGGGTGGTTTGGGGGTAGCAATGTGACGAAACGTCTCTGGTGGATCCTAGGGGCAATGCTCTTTGTTCT
>JADQBO010000235.1 GCA_016278585.1 Desulfosporosinus sp. | reverse complement strand
ATTGTCCAAAGTAGTAACCCCGCGGTAGCAATGGACGTGGGTACTCCCTCTTCTAATTCCCAGACTAGTTACACCAATTATTCCATGGCAGTGACCGTAATCAAACGTTGTAGGAAAGCAATATTTGTGAACATGAAAAATTTCTCCATCGTGATACAATAAAATTCACCTCTTTTCTTGGTTTATTTTTCCATTATATGTAATTGAGTAGTGAAGGGGACTTACCGTTTAGTTGTATAAACCAAAAATTAGCCTCCTAGTTAAATCTATAAATTCTAACGCCCGTTTTTTAGGCGTTTAACCACTTTTATTGCAATCAAGAAGTTCCCGCGTATATTTTGACACACAAAAAAAGTACGTCGCAACGTACTTTTGCTCCATTTAGAAGTTGTTGATAACACTCCCTCCCTCTGTTTCGTATCTACTCCCAACCCTATTGAAAATTGGGCCTGACAGGTTTGAGAAATATATTATTATTCTCTGCATAAATTTAGTTTCGATTTGGCAAACATAACATTGAATATTTATCTTTCTCCATTAAGATAGATGAACGAGTAAATTGAAGGTAATGCTTAGAAGCATTTGGTTTCAAGGAGGAAGAACCTGTGACTTACGATAAACCTTTATTAGCCATGTTAATTGGGGTAATTGTAATTATCCCTCTTGAAGTTATCGGATTATTTTTTAAACGTTTAGGTTGGATAACGATTACCCATAGCGAAGCATGTAGCATGATGTTTATGCCTGAAGGAAGTTGGACATTAGGACTATTAGCACTCTCTTCAGTTGGTGCAATAGCAATTTTTATACTGTATTATTTTACTAAAATTATCGGAACTGACTATCTGCCTATAAAGGGAGCGATAGTCGGAATGAGTGCATATTCTTTTATTTTTACAATTTTTGGGACTCTGGCTGATAATTATCATATGCTACAAAGTGCCTTAGGTAATTATATTTTTGCAATTAGCTCAGGCTTTAGCGGATTTTTAGCGGGAATTTTAATGAAAAAGTATCTGTTTAAAGAATCAAGCCAACAAATTAAGATTAGGCGATTTTCAATCGCTTCTTTATCAGCTAAAAAGAAGGAACACAAGCG
Organism: Desulfosporosinus sp.; assembly: GCA_016278585.1. Classification (GTDB taxonomy): domain Bacteria; phylum Bacillota; class Desulfitobacteriia; order Desulfitobacteriales; family Desulfitobacteriaceae; genus Desulfosporosinus. Next base: position 2,136 of record JADQBO010000235.1, on the reverse strand, counting down.
TTTTAAAAAACCAATTAACTGATTGGAGAAACAGGGGGAAACAGGGGGAAACAGGGGGACAGGTGTATTGTTTCAGAAACAATACACCTGTCCCCCTGTTTCTCCCCCACCTGTTTCCCTTCCTCAGTCCTTCAAATTACGTCTGAATCAAATCGTAAGCAATGGTTTCGTTGAGCGAGTAAGATAGCCCCATCCTGTCTAGCGAAGTTAGGCGGATGAAATATCGTTTGAACTTCATATTCATTTCAATACTGGTGAGCATAACTCTGTTATAGCCTTTGTTTGCTGTAGACTTCTAAAATACTGGCTACCTGCATACAAAGCCAAGACCAACAGTGTAATATCAAGGTATACTTTAAAAACAAATACTCCTATTACTCCATATACAATACCCATTATGATTGTAATAAGATATTGAAACTTATTCACGCTTGGTATAGTAAGGGTCATTAAGCCTATGGTTGTAAGCAGCGTTGGACAGGGTATAACTCCTACAGGTGAAACAACTAGAAGCAAAAGAGCATTTTTATCCACAAATTCAGGGTACCACAACCCCATAAATATGAAGAAAAGGGCAATAGCCAATATCCCTTTGCTATTAGTTATTTGAATAGTTTCCTTGCTTACAAATAGTTGTACTAGTGAACTTAAGGCTAATATGCCAAATGTAACGGCATGAAAAGGATTGCCGAAAACAACTGCATTGATTGTCACGGATAAAAACAGAGTACTTAAAACTCCTTGAAATATCAAACTTCTTAACTTCTCTTTGGTTTTTGAAAATATCGCTAAAAGTGTCATGTAAACTAGAATATGCATTGATAAATTTACCCATAGGCTATGGTTGGCTAACATTTCAAGATAGTTCAAAATTTCTGGTGCGTTCATTTTAACGCCCTCCTCTTATAGTTGGATTTTTCTTAACCTTAATTGAACTTTGATCTAATCAAACTTCTCCAAATACTTGATTGTTGCTTCAAATAGGATTCTTCTAAATTCGAACATTAGTTGTGCTGCTGTATCACCATCCCATACTGGATATAATGCTTTAGGCAATGCCGCATCGTCTATTGCTATAGATAAAAACTCCCAACCAAGTCCATGTAATAATGCTAACGAATGCCCTCCCTCTACGAACCAGTCTTCCTGATATAGTTTCTCAGTCTCTTCAAACTTTTTACTAAAATTACTTATAAAGTTTGCATAGGGTTTCTTAAGCTCCTTAAGGTGAAAAACCTTATCAATAAAAGCAGTAATATCTTCATAAATTGTCATGTCCCCATGCATTTCAACTACTTTGGTGTTCATATTTAATTCAGTCAATATCGTTTGAATTTCATTACTTTGATAATATGGACTAATCCACGTATTGGTACTTAAGATTCCAAATCCATTTTGCCGCAATTTATCTAATACAGTTTGTCTGTTTTCTTTATACATCCCTCCGAACTCTAAATTAACTAAATACCATTTTTCATCCCATTGTTTATTTCTTAAACTATACCTTTTCCAAAACTGTTGCATTTCTTCATTCCAGGCCTTAATAGCTTCCCTCCCGCTAGTATCCAAACAATAATTCACTTCACTGGCATCATGTATATTCTTTAGGATGCCTGCTTTTACCGTTCTGGATAACGCCATTCTTGTGGCACTTTCGCCTTTACCGAAAGCCATCATGATTTGAAGAAGACTCGATAACTTTATAGTGTCCTTATTAAAGTAAGACCAATAATTGTTAAAAATAAAAAGCAAAAGACTGGTTGCACTGTCGTTCTTTCGTAAAATAACTTTCATAAAGCACCCTCCCCTCGATTTATAACATATAATTTTATATTTTTATTATATGTTATAACTTTTAAATTTGTCAATGAATTTTACAATATTGTGGTTGAATCAAATATAGTAGAGGCCACTCCATTTCGCATGGTCTCTACTTATTATTTAATCAATTTACATCCACCATACGCACCTCCCTGCCTGCAGCAGCCAGTGTTGGTCTGGAAAGAGTTCTATATGCACGTTACTAAGTCCAAGAAAAAAGAGTCCTCTCGTAAGTTCGGTGAACTCATGAGGACTCCGTAAAATAAAAATCCCACAAAGGCCATGAAAAAAGAGGCTTCCCAAAAGTTCAGCGAA
>JADQBO010000478.1 GCA_016278585.1 Desulfosporosinus sp. | reverse complement strand
TGTTGTAGGGTGGTCAGGTCCTTGGACAAATTCCACGGTTTCGAACCAGTGTGCTTCAGGCAGTACAATATCGGCATAATTGGTCGTATCCGTTTCCACTTGATCAACCGCTACGATAAATTCTACCTCTGGCAGGAGGGTGTTAATAATCTTTTTCTGATTTGTGGCGTTGGACACTGGATTGCTGCAATAGATATACATGGCCTTGATCGGATGAGGTTTACCCTTGAAGTTTCCGGTCTTGAAGACCTCTTGCAGATAAATCCAGGGAACATAACTGGCCAAACGCCCTCGAGGATAGAGATAAGGAATTAAATTCAAGTTATAGCCTGTTAAGCCGGTGTGTCCCAGGGATGCCCCCGTTTTAGCAATATTACCGGTTAGAGAAGCTAGGATGCCCCAGGCATGGCCGGTTTGCAGACCGTTGTCATACTGGATGAATCCGGTATAAATGCTGGCGGGCTTTTGGTTGGCATAGAGACGTGCTAAATCACGGATGATGCCGGGCGAGATTTCGCAACTATCAGCCACTGCTTCAGGTGTATACTGGCCGACGGAATCTTTGAGCAGAGAGAAGGCGGTCCTAACTTTGATTCCAGCGATAGTAAAGCTGCCTTCCAGGGCAGGGTGTTTAACCTCTGAAAGCACCTTTCCTTCCTCGGTGTCTGTATCCCAGACTATATAGGGATTAGGAACTTTAGGATCTGCTTTTGAAGTTGATTGGGAATCAGCGTCTAAATCAAGAAGATCACTTTGTCTTAAAAATCGTCCCGTATCCTCACGTACTAAGAATGGGGCTACCGTATGATCCAGCAAATAGGGTAAATCATATAATGTTTCCTCGATAATGACCTGGACCATGCTTAAGGCCAGAGCCGGGTCAGAACCGGGGCGAATGGGGATATGCTGATCCGCTTTAGACGCAGCGGTGGTAAAGCGTGGATCAATCACCACCACCTTTGCTCCAGCCTCTTGAGCGTCGGCAATGAAACGCCAGTCATGGGGATGAGACTCGGTGATATTGGCTGCCCAGACAAGAATGGTCTTAGCATTGGCTAGGTCCGCGGGATCATTTCGTTGGTTAAAACTGCTGCCGCTGCCGATAACTCTTCCTAGGCCATAGGTATCCGACATATCTAAAGAGTGTTCCGTTAGGGTTGCCTGCATTAGATTAGCTAAGCGATGGCCTGCAAAGGACCCGTTGATGAAGGCCATATTTCCGCTCACCGCAGAGAAGGCCACGGATTGTTTGCCAAAGGTTTCCTGATAGGTTTTAAATTTGCTGACAATGGTATGGATCGCTTCGTCCCAGGTAATACGTTGCCATTTCCCTTCACCCCGTTCTCCGACTCGTTTCATGGGGTATTTCAAACGATTCGGATCATTAATTCGTTGAACGTGGCTAAGTCCCCTTAAACAAATCCGGTTATAGCGCGAATCAGGAAACGGGGCCATAGATGTTTTTACCACTTTTCCGTCTCGTACGTGAACATAGAGACGACAGCGTGACTGACAGTTGCCGACACACATGCAACTGAAAATTTGCTCTCCGGGTGCCATTCCTGCCGGTTTGCTTGCGGTTATATTGCCTTCACTGGTTTTCTCTCGATTTTTGCCCACAATGATTACCTCTCTTAACAGAATATTTAGACTCTTAATTTTAATTGCATTTTCTATGCCAACCTCTTAAACGTGGAGAATACACCGTGGTTGAGCCTAGGGTAGTGCAAAATCATACATAGGACTGTGGCTAAATGCAACAAAGTAAGAAAATGGGATATACGAAACTTGGACTGAGTACTATAATGAACTATAGGCTGCAATAGGATTACATATACAAGTAGATATTATATTTAGTTTAGTAGCAGGAGACAGGAGGATAATGGCAACATGAAGCCAATCGGGAATTTAGAATATCTGTGGAACCATTTGATCACATCTAATCAATTTCCGACCGAACTATATGGGATTATCCCCAGCGCCTTAAGTATAAATATTGATGCCCGTCGGGTAGGTTCGGTGGTCTTAACTCGGAAATCACTGGGTGATTTGCAGGCGCGTAAAAAAGATATGATGGCAATTGCTGAGCCAATCATGACAGAACTAGCAGGCCTGATCCAACAGGATATTTTTACCGTACTTTGTGATCCAAATGGAACGACGATTCTGGGCACCAATGTGCCAACCGGTGTTGTTTGTCCAGGTGCAGTTGCTGAGGGAGAGGTTATTAAACGATCTATTGAGAATCGGTGCTTAACGGAATTAACCATCTACTGTGATAACATAAATTGTGTGGGGGGTTACTTTAGCTCGGTCATTTTCCCTATCCATGACAAGAGGGGCAACCTTCAGGCAGTCCTTTCTATGGGCAGCTATAGCAGGGGGATTTCTGAAGAATTAAAACTCGCGGTATTTCTTGGAGCAAGCCTCATAGAAACCCGTTTTCAATACTGGCAGACCCTCAAAGAGTATTCTGATTCATTCATTGGGGCATTGCCTGAACTTGCCATACTTATCAACGAAAATGGCCATATTGAAAGTGTCAACGATAGGTTAGCTCGTCAGATGGGGACTAATAATTCCCTAATAATTGGTCAGCCCTTTGATAAAATCCTTAGTATTTATGATAAATCGGTTACCAATAGATTTAACTTAAAGGAGAATATGGCGATTACCTTACAGGCTGCCAATCAGACCATTCCTTGCATTATCATAAATAACAGGCTTATTACAGGGCCCTTTGGCAAAACCCAGCAGCTTTTATTAATGAAAGAAGCTCACCAGCGTTCCGAGATTTTAAGCTCCTCTCATAAAGACTCAACAAGAGAGAACAGGTTTGATCGATTGATCGGAATGACTACGCCAATGAAAGCTATTAAAGAGTTTGGTCAAAAGGTTGCTAAATCCGGGTTTACAGTTTTAATCTGCGGAGAAAGCGGTACCGGAAAAGAGCTATTAGCTGAGGCTATTCATCAAGAGAGCGGCAGATCAGGCCCTTTTATTCCTATTAATTGTGGAGCGATTCCCAGAGAATTGCTGCAAAGTGAATTGTTTGGCTATGTTGAGGGTTCCTTTACCGGTGGTCAGAAAGGCGGTCGAAAGGGTAAGCTGGCAAGTGCTGACGGAGGTACTATATTTCTTGATGAAATTGGTGAAATGCCCTTGGAAATGCAAGTTGCTTTATTGAGATATTTACAGGATCGAGTGGTTACTCGAATCGGAGAGGATTATGGCAAAAAGG